>CAMCCU010000544.1 GCA_945872975.1 Pedosphaera parvula Ellin514 | reverse complement strand
GCGCTCACCGCCTTCGTCGAGACGCCGATGCAATTCTACGTCGCCCGCTTCCTGCTGGGCGTCGCCGAAGCCGGCTTCTTCCCCGGCATCATCGTTTACTTCACCCACTGGTTCACCAGCCAGGATCGAGGGCGCGCTCTCTCAGGACTCGTGATGGCGGTGCCCTTCAGTCTCGCGCTGGGCGCACCGGTGTCAGCGCTGTTGCTGGATGTGAACTGGCTCGGACTGACCGGCTGGAAATGGATGTTCATCCTCGAAGGGTTGCCTGCGGTGGTGCTCGGCGTGGTGACGTTGATCTGGATGACCGACCGCCCACGCCACGCGAAATGGCTCACGCCCGAGGAACGCGATTACCTAGAAGGAACGCTCGCCGCTGAAGCGAAGGCGAAGGAAGCCGCGGGCGGTGCCACCGTCTGGCAGGCGCTTCGATTGCGGAACGTCTGGCTGCTCGCGCTCGGCATCTTCGCCACGAACACCGGCGGCTACGCGCTCGCCTTCTGGCTCCCGACCACGGTCAAGAATCTCTCCGGCGGCTCCGATCACGCCACATTGCTCTACAGCGGACTCTTCTTCACCTGCGGCCTGGTGAGCGTGTTTGTCTCCGGCCAATCCTCGGACCGCACCGGCGATCGCAAATGGCATTGCGTCGGCGGAATGGTGGCGACGGCTTTCTTCCTCGCGGGCAGCGCGATTCCCGGCCAGCCCTTTCCGCTCGTGATGACCTGGCTGTGTTTCACCGGACTGGCGGCCTACTTCTGGCCGTCGCCATTCTGGGCGCTGCCGACCATCACGCTCACCGCTTCCGCCGCCGCCGTGTCGATCGGGTTCATCAACATGTGCGCGAACCTCGCCGGCTATTTCGGCAACCACTTCAACGGCTGGCTGCGCAGTCACCAGGCCAGTGAAAGCACCTGCCTGCTCTTCCTCGCCGCCTGCTACTTTATCGGCGGCGTAGTGGTCAGCTTCGTAAAGGTCGAACGCACCATCACCTCCGCTCCGTCGACGTCAGCCTCCGGGAAAACCAAATCATGAATCCATCGCACCTTAGAGTCGCCATCACCGACTGGACGTTCCCCGACCTCAGCGTCGAGGAAACCATCCTGAAAGCGCACGGTATCGAAGTCGTCTCGCGCCAGTGCAAAACCGAAGCCGACCTCATTGCGCTCTGCGCCGACGCGGACGCCGTCATCACCCAGTTCGCCCGCGTAAACACGAACGTGGTCTCAGCCATGACCAAGGCACAAGCCATCGTGCGCTACGGCATCGGTGTGGACAACGTGGACCTCGACAAAGCCCGCGAGCGCGGCATTCCCGTTTGCAACGTGCCGGACTATTGCATCGACGAAGTCGCGGACCAGACGCTGGCCTTCATCCTCGCCACGACTCGCCAGGTCGTGACGCACGCGACGCATCTGCGCGCTGGCAAGTGGGGCCTCGCAACGCCGCTCGCCGGCATGAAGGCATTGCGCGACATGACCGTGGGCGTGGTCGGCTTCGGCCGCATCGGACGCGAGGTCGTGAAACGTTTGATTCCCTTCAAGTGCGATGTGCAAGTCTTCGACCCGGTCGTTCCAGCAGCGGAGATCGAGAAGCTCGGTGCGCGAGCCGTCAGCTTCGATGAACTGTTGAAGAACGCCGACGTGCTCACGCTGCATTGTCCCTCCATGCCGCAGACACGGCGACTGATGAACCGCGAGACATTCGCGAAGCTGAAGCCCGGCGCGATCTTCATCAACGTAGGCCGCGGCGACCTCGCCGATCCCGACGCCCTCACAGCCGCGTTGCAGAGCGGCCATCTCGGCGCCGCCGCGCTGGACGTGTTCGATCCGGAGCCGATTCCCGCCGGCCATCCCCTGCTCTCGATGCCGAACGTCATCCTCGCGCCGCACATCGCCTCGTGCAGCGTGCCCGCTGTGAAGAAACTCCGCGAATCCGTCGCCCACATCGCGATCGCCGCAGTGAAAGGCGAACCACTACCGACCACCGTCAACGGAGTGAAGCGCGGATGAACCTCATCGAACTCTGAATCCCCCATGACTCCCAAGATGTTTGATCTCACCGGCAAAATCGCGCTGGTCACCGGCGCCGCGCAAGGCATGGGCCGCGCCATGGCGCTCGCTCTCGCCGAGGCCGGCGCGCACCTGATGCTCGTGGACCGCAACGAAGCCGGCGCGCACGAAACCGCCATCGCCGTGAAAGCGATGGACCGGAGCGCATTCGTCGCGCAGTGCGATGTCTCGAACCCGACGGAGATTCGCCAGCTCTTCGCCACGCACGACCGCGCATTTGGTCGGATTGATTTCCTTGGAAACGTCGCTGGCGAAGGAATCCTCGGAACACCTGAAGACATCTCGCTCGAAGAGGTGGAGCGTTGCTGGCGCAATCTCGTGCTCGGCCGCTTCTGCATGTGCCAGGAAGCCGGTCGCCGCATGCTCGCCGCCGGACGCGGCAGCATCGTGAACATCGGCTCGCTCGCCAGCATGACGGCACTCGGCCGCGGCCACATCGCCTACAGCATGGCGATGGGTGCCGTGGCACAGATGACCCGTGAACTCAGCACCGAGTGGTCCGGCCGCGGCGTCCGCGTGAACGCCATCCTGCCCGCTCAAGTCGTGAATCCCGGCCTCGAACTTCGCATGGCGGAGAACCCCGCGTTGAAGGACAAATTTCTCAGCGGCATCCCGTCTGGAAGGCTCGGGCAACCGGATGACATTCGCGGGCTCGCGGTATTCCTGGCGTCAGATGCATCGAGTTGGATCACTGGAACTCTCATTCCGATGGACGGCGGAAATCTCGCCGCCAACGCTGGAGCAACGATGGGGAGGACGAAATGAGCAATTCTCAAAAAGCAAAGTCGCTCGCCCTCTACCGCACCATGCAGCTCATCCGTCAGACGGAGGAGCAGCTCGCGCGCTGTCACCAACGCGGACTCATCCACGGCGCCTGTCACACCTACGTCGGGCAGGAAGCCATCGCGACCGGCGTCTGCTCGCATCTACGGAAGGACGACGTCGTCTACAGCACGCACCGCGGACACGGCCACGCGCTGGCCAAGGGTTTGCCACCGGTCGAACTCATCGCCGAACTGTTCGGACGCGAAACTGGTTGTTCGCGCGGACGCGGCGGATCCATGCACCTCTTCGCGCCGGAGATCGGCCTCATGGGCACGAGCGGCATCGTCGGCCCGTGCATTCTCCAGGCGGCGGGCGCGGGCTACAGCTTCAAGCTCCTGAAGACAGAACGCGTGGCCGTGGCGTTCTTCGGTGATGGCGCGGTCAACAACGGCGCGTTCCACGAAGGCTTGAACATGGCGAGCATCTGGCGTCTGCCGGTGTTGTTCGTCTGCGAGAACAACCAGTTCGCGACCGAAGTTCCGTTTGAGTATTCGTCGGGCAACCCCAGCGTCGCCAGTCGTGGCGCTGGTTACGGCATTCCCGGCGTTGAGGTGGACGGCAACGATGTGATCGCCGTGGCGAAGGCTGCTGGGGAGGCGGTGGAACGCGCACGCACCGGCGGCGGTCCCACGCTCCTCGAATGCAAAACCTACCGCACCCGCCCCCATTCCGAAGGCATGGGCGACTACACTTATCGCACGCGGGAGGAAGTCGCGGCGTGGCGCGAACGTTGTCCCATCAAACGTCTGCGCGCCGAGTTGCTGAAAACGAATATTGCGACGGATGCGGACATGGACGCCATCAATGCGGAGATTCAGGCCGAGGTCGCAGCGGCGAGCCAGAGCGCCGAGCAAGCCCGGCTGCCAGAGGCGACGGCGGCTACGACGCATGTGTATTCTGATCTCGTAGCAGCCGACGTGAGGAGGCTCACTCATCCGGAAGATCAGAGCCTCCTCACGTCGGCTGCTACTAC
>CAMCCU010000543.1 GCA_945872975.1 Pedosphaera parvula Ellin514 | reverse complement strand
CCCGTCTGCTGTCTCTTCGTCGAAATCGATCCCGCGTCCGTGGACGTGAACATTCATCCCTCCAAGCGCGAGGTGAAGTTCCACGATGAACGCGCGGTGCGACGGCTCACGGCACAGGCGGTTCGTGAAGCGCTGCTGAAGTTTCATTCGGCGTCCGCACCCGTTCCCGTGGCCGCGCCGGTTTCAGCCAGCGCGAGCCCGGCGATGGATTCCACCGTGGACGTTGTTTCCCCTGCACCAGCTCCCGCGCCGGTCACGAAGGAGTTCCCCGCCTTCACCCCGCTCACGGGAACGCCGCTGGCCGGATGGCCGAAGCGCGCACCGGAGCCCGCACCCGCTTCCCCGCTTCCCCACTCCCCCTTTTCCTCGCTCCCGGTCCCCATTCCACGAGGGAATGTTCAGAGCCTCCTCACGTCGTCTGATGCTAGAAATGAGACGGCTCCGCATTCGGAAGTTCCCACGCCGCTGCTCAACGTCCCGCTCCGGCTCGTCGGCGTGATCGGACGGCTCTACATCGTGCTCGAATCGGATCGCGGACTGGTGCTCATGGATCAGCACGCGGCGCACGAACGGATTCTCTTCGAGCAGATGCTCAACCGGCTGGAGAGCGGTGATGTCCCGTCGCAACGACTGCTGCTGCCGGAGACGGTGGAGCTCTCCGTGCGCGACGCTCATTTTCTCCGCGAACAATTGCCCGTGTTAAGCCGGCTCGGCGTGGGTCTGAGTGAATTCGGCGAGCGCACGTTTCTCCTCGATTCCCTGCCGCCGATGGTCAAGGCACCGGACTCGCGTCGCTTCGTGCTGGAGCTTGTTGATGAACTGAAGGCTGTCGGCCAGCAGGTGAATTCGCAACGTCTCGGCGAACACACCATCGCGAAGACCGTCTGCCGTCACGCCGTGAAGGCGAATGATCCGCTGGGCGGTCCGGAGCTGGAGAATCTGGTGAACGACCTCCGCCATTGCGCGATGCCTTACACGTGCCCGCACGGTCGCCCCACGCTGATCGAGATGAATTACCGCGAGCTGGAGAAGAAGTTCGGACGAAGCGCGTAGCGGAAGCGCCGGAAGTGCGTTACGGGTTTTCCTTCTTGGGCTTCTTCACCACGACGAGGCCATTGGCCACCGGACGTTCCTGGCCTTCCGACGGGCTGCTGACGACATTGCCAAGGAGCCACATCGACGCGGAGCCACCACCGTCCAGGTTCATCGCGTGGGAGCAGCCGATCTTGATGAAGTAGTCGGCCATTTCCTGAAAACTCATCCCGACAGAAAGCCCGACCTGCCGGCCATCAACGAGCATCAGGTAGATGAAATCCTTGTTCCAGCCGAGCGCCGTGCGCGGGTGACGCTGGGTTGGCGACTTCCATCCGTTCATCGGTTTGCCGTCCACCACGAGACGCGGTCCGCCGCCAATCGCCATCTCGGCACCGGTCAGGTCCGGCAACGTCGCTGTGGAGAACTGCACCTCATCGCCAACTTTTACGACGGGAGCGTCCACGAGAAGCTGCGGCCCAAGGGACAGAATCATCGTGCCCGGCGTTAACGCTGTATCGCCTGCTTCACGAATCTCTCGCACGCGCGCCTTAATCTTGGTGCCGACACGCAGCGGCAGCCATTTGTTTGTCTCCACCGCCTCCAGCACAAACTCGCGTCCGCCGTTCTTGGTTCCGGTGGTGGGTCCCATTCGCGGAGTGTAAAGCACAGCGCCATCGCTCGGCCGTTCTTCATTCAAGCCGAACGGTGTGGTCGAGCCGTGCGGCCAGATGGCGCGAAACAGGGACTGAACGATCCCGGTCTTTGGCTGACCTGACGAGTCGATCCAAAAACACGCGTGCTCCGTAGGGCCGCTGACGAGTTCGCCCTCGAGAATCTGAATCCCCTGCGGGTCGCCGTTGTAGGCCTTGGGGCTGCTGGAATAGAAGTCCCCGTTGATGGCGCCCATCGGACGGCCCAGCGACGCCGGCAGCGCCTTCACCTGGTCGCTTAGCGTGGTCATGCCCGTCACCGCGCCATTCGCCAGCATCGAGTGAAGTTCGTAGTCGGGATTGCCGCGCTCGATCTTGATCAGGTGAATGGACCACGGACCTTCGGGGAGCTTGTCGTTCTGGTAGGAGAAGGCGCGATTGGTCCGCCCCTCCTCGCCGGACGGTGCAGCGTGCGTAGCCGCGCCAGCCAGGGAGAGACACAGGGCCAACGCCAGAATCCGGATTCGCCGTGAAAGCGAACCGTCTGTGGTGGCGGTCATCCTTGCCTTCAAACAACTTCCTGAGATCTGCTGTAACATGGTTTTGAATCGCCCGACTCCGACCGACGGGCAGTATAGGCTCGGTTCATCTGTCTGGCAAACGTCGGCTCATGCACCAGATAGACACCGTCACCCCGTCCAAGTTGCCAAATTCTTTTGTAAAATCCTGCCACGCGTCCGAACACCAAGGCAGGCCGGCACCAAGTCAGGATTTAACGACGCCCGACCTCAAATGGATCACTTGCTGGCCGCGGCTGCCTTCCGGATTACCACGAGCCCGTTGGCCACTGTTCGCTCTGACCCATCGCACGGGCTGTTCACGATCCGGCCGCGATACCAGAAGGTCGCCGAGCCGCCGCCATCGAGATTGATTGCTTCGTCGCAGCCGGCCTTGGCCATGTATTCGCCCAGTTCTTCGAGCGTCATGCCCACCGACAAGCCGCGCTGACGCCCGTCCACTTGCACCAGGTAAATGTGCGTCTTGCTGAAGCCAACCGCTGACCGCGGATGCCGCTCAAACATCGAACTCACCGAGTAGGAGTTCAGTGAACTGCTGTTCGCCGGCCGCTCGATCTTCGCCTTCTTCCCACCGCGCGTAATGATCGAGCCGCCGCTGATGGCCGTGCGCGCCGTGCGCAGGCTCGGCTTCGTGGCGGTCGAAATCTTGATCTCCTGCCCGGGTTCGATCACCGGGAGATCCCCGACGCGCCGGAGTCCGAACGACAGCACCACAATGGACTTATCAAGCTTGGTATTCCCCGCGTCGTTGACCTCGCGCACCTTCGCCACGTAATCCTCTCCGGCTCGAAACGGTGTCCACGGACTCTTGTCTGCCTTCTCCAACACCACCTCGCGTCCGCCCGCCGTCCGCGTGGCGCGGCCCAAGGTTGGCGTATACAGAACGACGTCACCCGCCCGGCGCTCCTCGTTCATGCCGAGCTTGAAACTCCTGCCGTCCGGCAACGTCGCCTTGAACTGCGGCACCACATCATCGATGTGCGGATTGCCGTCCGTGTCGATCCAGAAGGCGCAATAGCTGGAATTCCCGGTCGGTTCACTGACCAAATCTCCCTCCACGATCTGCAAGCCGCGCGGGTCGCCCGCATAGCGGCTTCCTTCGCGCTCATAGAAATCTCCGTTCACCCCGGCCAGCGGCGTGCCGGCGGACGACGGGATGTCCAGCGCCTGATCGCTTAGACGGCTCAAGCCCAGAACCGTCCCCTTCGCGAGCGTCGCGCGCATCTCCAGCGTCGGGTCGTTGCGCGGAATCTTCACCACATGAACGGACCAGGGGACGGACCCGATGCGGTCGTTCTTGTACGAGATTCCCTTGTCGCCGCTGGTCTCCGCCGCCACGAGAGACAAGAACGATCCCTGCAACAAGCAGACCCCTAAAAGCATCCGCACCACTTTCGCCAACCTGGCCGGAGCGGCGTAAGGAACGGCGGATTCAGTCGTGATGGCAGGCAAAGCGGTGATCATGGACGCGCATTCTATAGTCAAATTCGGCTCGCGTTGGCAATCCCGGAAAAGTAAAGGGACGCCGTGTTCGGGTGAACATTTGCCAAGCTCCATACCCGGACTTCGTTGTTGCCAAGCCCGCTCGGCTCTCCGCTATTCTCGCCGCACTATGCCAACGTCACTTGCCAATAA
>CAMCCU010000542.1 GCA_945872975.1 Pedosphaera parvula Ellin514 | reverse complement strand
CCTGCACTCGATCCTCCACGCTATCCCGGGCCGTAAGCATCAGGATGCGCGCGCGGCATTTGGCGGCCCGTAGCTCGCGCAAAACCTGGAAGCCGTCCTTCTTTGGCATCAACACATCGAGCACGATCAGGTCGTAGTCGTTCGACTGAGCACGGAACAATCCCTCCTCGCCATCCGCCGCGATATCCACGGCGAAACGTTCCTCTTTCAGGCCGCGCTCGATGAAGCGCGCGACCTTCCGCTCGTCTTCGACCACAAGGATGCGCATGGGCGGAAGCTAAATGGGTGAGCAAAGAAAAGCGAGGGCGACGGCGACGCAGCTTCAGCCCACGCCGTGTTCCATCTGCGTTTAATCCGAAGGCTACATCAGCCCAAGCTGGAGCTTCGCCGCCTCGGTCATCATGCCCTGGTTCCATTGCGGATCCCAGACCAGCTCGACGTTCGCTTCGTCCACTTCTTCGATCATGAGGAGCTTGTTCGAGACGTCCTGTTGGAGGACCGGGCCCATGCCGCAGCCGGGCGCGGTGAGTGTCATCTTCACGTCCACCTTGAAACGGTCCGTGGCTCCCGCCAGCGCCTCGACGTGGCAGTCGTAGATGAGGCCGAGGTCCACGATGTTCACCGGAATCTCCGGGTCGTAACAGGTCTTCATCTGCGCCCAGGATTCCTTCTCGACGTCCTCCAGCGTGCGTGGCGCGTGACCGGTGCTGGCGGCCTTCTGCTCGACCTGAAGGCCGAGCGCGTCCGCGTCCGCTCCGCCGATGCGGAACATGTTCCCGTTCACGACGACGGTGTAAGCGCCGCCGAGCGACTGCGTGATGTGCGCGACCTCGCCCTTGAGCAGGGTGACCTTGGTGCCCACGGGCACGACCGAAGCTTCAACATCGCGGGTGAGAGTGACGGATTCGTTGGGGGGCATAGGCTGGAGGATTTAGCTGCGAGGGGCGCACTGGCCGATAGTTTCAAATTTCTCATCAAGCAAGAACACTTCAGTTCCGGGAGGAACTTGTTCCTTGGTGATGTCATTTGGAAGCAAGACAGGAACGGTGATCTTCTCAGGCCTCGTCCGATAGGAAATCATTTCGATCTCCTTAATAAAGGTGTCGATTTCTGCGCCACCTGGAGTTCGCAGGCGAATCTTACTGTTGCGACCGATTGCTGGCGCACCTGGCTCCGTTGACAAGCCGGGCACCATTACGCAGCCCCTGCCTGTAATCTGGAAGCAATCAGCAACTGTGAACAAATGGGTCATGGACTATGACTTCGTCTCTAAGGTTCCGGGCTGTGCGGTTGCCCGCGCCAGCGTGCGGATGCGCTCCACCATCGCGAAGAGGCCGTTCTTGCGCGTCGGGCTGAGGTGATTGTCCAGGCCAAGCTTGCCGAGGACGGACTTCGCGTCGGCCTTCAGAATCTCGTCAGGCGTCCGGCCGTTGAAGATGAGCTGGAGCACGGCGATGAGGCCGCGCACGATGAACGCGTCGCTGTCCGCACGGATGCGAAGCGCGCCGGCCCGTTCCGGCTCCGGCTCCATCACCAGCCACACCATTGCCTGGCAGCCGTGGACGCGGTTGTCCTCGGACTTCTCCGCATCGGACAGGCCGGGCAGCTTCTTGCCGAGGTCGATCAGGTAGCCGTAACGCTCTTCCCAGTCGCCGAGCAGTTCGAAGTTCGAGATGAGCTTTTCGAGAGTCATTTGCCAACGGCTACAGCCTCATGTTGCTCCAGGCGGTCCCAGACGAGCACGTCGAGTTCTTCGCGCAGGGCGTCGTGCTTCACGCGGTCGATGATCTCGCCGGCGAAGGCGTGGATCAACATGCGCCGCGCGTTCTCCAGCCCGATGCCGCGGCTGCGCAGGTAGTAAATCGATTCATCGTTCAACTGGCCGATGGTCGCCCCGTGCGTGCATTTCACGTCGTCAGCATAGATCTCGAGCTGCGGCTTGGTGTCGGCGGTGGCGTCGTCGGAGAGCAGCAGGTTTTTGTTCGTCTGCTTGGCGTCAGTCTTCTGTGCGTCCGGCCGGACGAGGATGCGTCCGTGGAAGACGCCCTTCGATTTGCCGGCAAGGATTCCATTGAAATACTCGTGGCTCGCGCAGTGCGGCTTCGCGTGATCCACGACCATGTAGTGGTCGGAGATCTGGTCGTTGTTCGTGATGTAAACGCCGTTCAGCACGCACTCGATGCCTTCGCCGTCGAGCGTGGTGCGGAGGTTGTTCCGCGCAAGCTTCGCGCCGGTCGCAATGGAATGGGACGAGAAGCTCACGGCCCGTCCCAGGTGCGAATGCAGCGCGGCGATGTGAAATGCCTCGGGGCTTTCATCCTGGAATTTGCAGTGCTCGACGACGGCGTTGTCGCCGAGCGCGAACTCGGTGACCGCGTTCGTGAAGGTCGGCGCGCTGGCGAGGCTCACGTAGCTCTCGATGACGGTGAGCTTCGCGCCGCGTTCCGCGATGATGAGGTTGCGCGGATGCGTGGTGGCACCGGCGTCCTTGCTGGTGTTGATGAAGAGGAATTGCACCGGATCATCCACGGACTGACCGGCAGGGACGTAAACAAAACCGCCGTCCTGGAAGAAGGCGTTGTTCAGCGCGGCGAAGGCGTTGTCCTCGGTGCGGACGTAGCGGCCGAGATGCTTCTCGACGAGCGCGGAATCATTCGCGAGCGCGGTGGCGAGGCTGCTGACCTTGATGCCATTCGGCTGCGTCGTCGCGGTCGAAAGTTCGGCGGCGAAGTGGCCGTTCACGAAGACGAGGCGTGTGCCGGGAAGTTTCGCGAAGGAGAACTGATCCAGCGAATCCTTCGTGAGTCCATCGCGTGCCGCGTCGAGCGAGGGCTTGAACGGAAGCTTCGCAATGGGCGCGACGTTGGTGAAGCGCCAGTCTTCGTTCTTGAGCGTGGGGAAGCCGAGTTCGGCGAAGCGCGCGATGCCGGCCTTGCGCAGCGGGAAGAGCCACGAGGGTTGGGTGGTCGCTGCGGCCTGCTCGAAGCGCTCGAAGGCTTTCAGATGCGGATCGGCTTGTTTCACCGGAGCGGTGGGTTGAGTTGCGGTCATGGGGAGATTTTTGTTCGAGAGTAACGGAGGCCTGAGCGAACGCGGCGAGAGACGCAGGTTCTCAGCCCCAACGGGGCGCAATATGACAGCCCAGGGCAACACCCTGGGTAACCGCGCAACAAGGAGGACAAGCCCTGAAGGGGCGGGACAAACGATGCGACCTGACATGGTGAAATTGCGCGCGCCTTTGTTTCGCCCTTGCAGGGCTTGCCAATCCAACAACATCCGATACCCAGGGCTTCACCCTGGGCTATCACATGACGCCCTTGCAGGGCTTCGGATTGACGATGCGTTCGGTTCACCGGTTACTGATTCACTGGTTACGGTTTGCGGGTTGACTCGTTTTGTCTCATCACGCCTTCGCCGCGTCGGGCTTGATGAGCCAGTCGTAGCCCTTCTCTTCGAGTTCGAGCGCGAGCTCCTTGCCGCCCGTCTTGACGATGCGTCCGTCCCACAGCACATGCACGAAGTCGGGCACGATGTGGTCGAGCAGACGCTGGTAGTGCGTGATGACGAGCGTCGCGTTGTTCGCGTTCTTCAACGTGTTCACGCCGTGCGAGACGATCTTGAGCGCGTCGATGTCGAGGCCGGAATCAGTCTCGTCGAGGATGGCCAGCCGGGGTTCGAGCACGGCCATCTGGAAGATTTCGTTGCGCTTCTTTTCGCCGCCGGAGAAGCCGACGTTCACGGCGCGCTTGAGCAGGTCTTCCTTGAGCTCGAGCAGCTTCATCTTTTCCTTCACGAGCGTGAGGAATTCCATCGCGTCGAGCTCCGGCTGGCCCTTGTGCTTGCGGCATTCGTTGAGCGCGGCGCGGAGGAAGTAGGTGCTGTTCACGCCGGGAATCTCGACGGGAT
>CAMCCU010000541.1 GCA_945872975.1 Pedosphaera parvula Ellin514 | reverse complement strand
GAACAAGTCCCGGACCTGGCGTTCCGATTCTCCGAGCCACATGTTGAGAACTTCCGGCCCCTTCACGCTGAGGAAGAACTCGGGATGATCCTCACCGGTCTTCTCGCGGATCTGGAGCCGTAGATTGTGCGCGGTGGCTTTGCCCAGCAGCGTCTTGCCACAGCCGGGAGGTCCGTGGAGCAGGAAGCCTTTGGGCACCGGGTGATTGAATCGCTTAAACAGCTTGGCGTGGAGGAACGGCATCTCGATGGAATCCCGGATGCCCTGCACCGCTTCATTCTGCCCGCCAATATCCTTCCAGAGGATCGGCTCGACCTGGGTGAGCGTCCGGTCCAACCGTTTGGCCGTCCCGATGACCTCCACCGCGACGCGCTGGTTTGGGTCCAGCCGAAGCTCAAGACCGGCTTTGAGCTTGTCCTTGGTGAGGAGAGACGAGCGGCCGACGACCAAGTCTGAAATCCCGGAGTCATTGCCCACGCGGATGCGGCCATCTGAAAGCAGCTCCACAATCTTGACCACCGGCCCGTTCTTATCGAACCCGAAGGAGTCCGTTACCGCGAATGCCTCATTGAGCAGAATCCGAGTGCCAGTCTCCAGAGTCGCTTCCGGAATGGCCGGGTCGAGATTGCAGACATAGTCGGTGCCGTTGACGCAGACCAAGGCGCGGCCTTGCGGTAGCTTTTGCAACAGCGTGCCGAGGCGAAGCGCAGGCGCCCGGAGTTTGTCCACGGCTTCGCTGAGCTTCTCCACCGCATTGCGCGCCTGATCTTGAAGCTCCTCCATCTCTTCGATTCTCCGACGCAGCAGCATGATGTCCGGCGGGACCACACCTTGCATCGCCATCCGGTGGGAGATGAGATCCACGAGCTGGAGAGTGGAGAGATTGTTGGATTCGTCTTCGGGGGGGAATTGGTCCATCGGAGGCGTTTCCTGCCCCTGAGACGAACCACTGGACTGTGGCCGGCCTTTGTTGGACTTGTTCACGACGAGATACTACAACCGAGACTCGCATGAGGCAAATCGATCCGCGAAAAAAGTTGAACATCTCGCGATCTTTTTTACGAACCCATCGAAGTCCGTTTAACGCCTCATGCGCCGGCAACTTTAGGAATCGTCAAAGTGGGACCGCAAACCCAAACGCATACCTCCTACTGCTTGACTCCATGTGAATGGAACCGGTTCACTTGCGTCAGCTTAATCCCATGACTTCCTCGAACATTTCCTTCGCTCGCACCCACGGCCTCGTGGCAGGCAGCGGATTCCTGCTGTGCCTGCTCGCAGCGATGAATCTTTCCGGCCAGCCAGCCACGCCCGCCCGCACAACCGCCGGACAGCCGCCCGCCTCCGGCCGCGAACCGGGCACCCAGGGCGAGAAGGACTGGGTGGACAATCGATGGAGCCGGACTGACGTCGGCCCATTCCTCGCCTCGAATCTCGACACGCCCGGCGCGAACATCGCCAAAGGTCTTTCCATCAAAGTGGGCGCGAACGCCGAAGCATCCGTCGCCTACGATACCGCCGCGTGCGCGTGGCGCGCCGGCTGGACGGGTGGATTCCTGAAGTTCGACGCCGGCCGCTTCGGTTTGATAGGCGCGCCCAAGATTGGCGGGACCGTGAGTTTCGCTGGCGGGAAGGACGCGGGCTGGCAAGGTGTCAACGCTCGTTACTCCGGCCTTCATCTCAACGGCAATCGCGTCGTGCTCAAATACACGCTCGACGACGTTCGCGTGCTCGAGTCGCCGTGGTTCGAGGGCAGCAGCGAAGCGCCTGTGTTCAGCCGCACGTTCGAACTCAGCCCCAGCATGAAGGCACTCACACTCGCGCTGAATTCTCAGTCCAAGAACGCCAACGCCGTCGAGCCCACGACACGCCGTCCCATCAGTAATGAGACCATTTTGCTCCGTCACGGCACCAACACGCTGGAACTCGCCCTGCCCGGCACGACCGCCGAAGTCGAACAGCGCGCCAATGGTCAGGTGCTGATCCATTTCCCGGCCAGCGACGCTCCTCGCAGAATCGCGCTCGCCTTCACCGTCACTGCCCGCGGCTCAACCCCCGCGCTCGAATCGTGGCTGAGGAAACCCAATCTCGCCGCGCTCGCGCAGCCCGGTCCAGCGCGGTGGTTGCCTGAGTTGAAAACCGCCGGACAGCGCGGTCTCGACACGGACATCTTCGCCGTGGACACCATCACCGTTCCTTACGCGAACCCATGGAACGCGCTCTTCTTCCTCGCGGGTGTGGACTTCACACCGGACGGCGCCGCCTACGTCTGCACGATTCACGGCGATGTCTGGCGCGTGACCGGCATCGACGACAAGCTCAGTTCGCTCCGCTGGAAACGTTTCGCGACCGGCCTGTTTCAGCCGCTTGGCCTGAAGGTTCGCGATGGCGAAGTCTTCGTGCTCGGTCGCGACCAGATCACGCGCCTGCACGATCGTAACGGCGGCGGCGAAGTCGACTTCTACGAAAGTTTCTGCAATCTCATCCAGACCTCGACCGGCGGCCACGATTACGTCACCAGCCTGGAGAAGGACGACGCTGGGAACTTCTACTACGCCGACCCCTTCGGCGCGCATCGGGTCAGCCGCGACGGTCGCACAAAGGAAATTCTCGGCACCGGATTCCGCAATCCAAACGGCCTGGGCGCAAGCCCGGACGGCAAAGTCATCACCGCCGCACCGCAACAAGGCACATGGACGCCGTCCTCCCAGATCTGCGCCATCCAGCCCGGCGGTTATTATGGCTTCGGCGGTCCGAAGATTACGCCCGAACGTCCCCTCGGCTACGACCTGCCGCTCTGCTGGATTCCTCATGGCATCGATAACTCCAGCGGCAGCCAGGTCTGGGTGCCACAGGAAAAGTGGGGGCCGTTCGCCGGCCAGATGCTTCACCTGCTCTGGGGCCGTTGCGGCATGATGCTCGTGTTGCGCGACGCCGTCGACGGCATGAATCAAGGCGCTGTCGTCCCGCTGCCTGTGAAGCTGCTCTCCGGTCCGAATCGCGGCTCGTTCAACGCGAAGGATGGCCATCTCTACATCGCCGGCAGCACCGGATGGCAGACGAGCGCCGTGAAGGATGGCGCGCTGCAACGAGTGCGGCTCACCGCCAAACCCGTCCGCCTGCCCGTCGCGTGGCACGCGCATAGCAACGGGCTCACGCTCACCTTCAGCCAGCCGCTGGATCGTTCCGCCGCCGAGGACGCCGGCAGCTACGCCATTCGCCAATGGAACTACCGCTACGCCTCCGCCTATGGATCGAAGGATTGGTCCGTCGCCGATCCCAAGAAGGAAGGCCGCGATGATGTCGTGGTCAAATCCGCCCGACTGCTACCGGATGGCAAGTCCGTCTTCCTCGAAACCGAATCGCTCCAGCCCGTGATGCAGATGGAGATCAAATACAGTCTGAACGCAGCCGACGGCGCCGCGTTGAAGAACCAGCTCTGGCTCACCCTCAATCGCCTCGACACCGCGAAGCGATGAACGAGCGATACCCCGCCATTCCACGGTTGCGCTGAACGCCGCTTCCCTGCTACCAAGTCCCGAATCTTACGCCTTGTTATGAAACACATCTTCCTCGCCCTCGCGGTCGGCTTGACCTGCGCCACGCAGCTCCACGCCGCTTCATCTCCCAAGCTCGCTGATTCCATCAAGGTCATCCGCGCTGTCGGCCCCGAAGGGCTCGGCAACGCCAAGGCTTCCGAAGCATGGAAACAACTCTCCGCCGCCGAAGCCTCCGCGCTGCCGACCATTCTCGCCGCGATGGATGGCGCGAATGCTCTCGCCTTGAACTGGCTGCGCTCCGCCGTGGACACCATCACCGCGCGCGAGCTGGCCGCCGGCCGCAAGCTGCCCGTCGCCGCGCTCGAGAAGTTCGTGCGCGACACCAAGCATCATCCGCGCGCACGCCGACTCG
>CAMCCU010000540.1 GCA_945872975.1 Pedosphaera parvula Ellin514 | reverse complement strand
TTCCGCCTCGCCGAGCGTCACGAGCTTCGCAAGAACCTCGACGCGCAGGTGAAGCGCATGCTGGCGGATTCGCGCTCCGAGGCGCTCATCGAGAACTTCGTCGGGCAATGGCTCCAGGTGCGCGACGTCGAGGGCATCGACATCAACGCTCGTGCCGTGCTTTCGCGCGATCAGGGCGAGGAACGTGGCATGAACCGCGACCGCCGCCGCTTCCAGGAACTGCGGGACATCCCGGACGAGCAGCTCACGGCCGAACAGAAGAAGGAGCTCGAAGAGATGCGCGCCCAGTTCCGCCGCCGAGGTCAGAACCGCCAGCAAATCGAGCTCGACGGCGAACTCCGCCGCGCCATGCGCCGTGAAACCGAGATGGCCTTCGCCCACGTCGTGCGCGAGAACCGCAGCGTGCTTGAGCTGCTTGATGCGAATTACACCTTCCTCAACGAACGTCTCGCGAAGCATTACAGCCTGACGAACCTCGACATCAAAGGCCCGGAGATGCGCCGCGTCACTTTGCCGAAGGACACTCCGCGCGGTGGCATCCTCACCCACGGCTCCGTGCTCATCGTCACGTCGAACCCCACGCGCACCTCGCCGGTGAAGCGCGGCCTGTTCGTGCTCGATAACATTCTCGGCACCCCGCCGCCGCCGCCGCCGCCGGACATTCCGAACCTCGAAGATTCCGAGAAGGAAGTCGCCGGCCGCCAGCCGACCTTGCGCGAGACGCTCGCCATCCATCGCGAGAAACCTTTGTGCAGCTCCTGTCACAACCGCATGGACCCTCTCGGGCTGGCGTTGGAGAACTTCAACGCGCTCGGCATGTGGCGTGACACCGAGCGCGGCCAGACCATCGATGCGGCTGGCAAGCTCATCACCGGCGAAATCTTCACAGACATCCGCGACGTGAAGCGCGTGCTCGCGACGAACCATCAAGGAGCGTTCTACGAATGCCTGACCGAGAAGCTCCTCATCTACGCCCTCGGCCGCGGAGTGAAATACTACGATACCCATGCGCTCGACCAGATTGTCGGGCGCCTTGAGCGGGACGGCGGGAAGTTCTCCGCCCTGCTCACCGGCATCATCGAATCGGCCCCGTTCCAGAAGCGTCGAAACCCGAGCGCGCCGGGCGACACCGAACCGCCCGTCGCCACGCCTAAAAAAAGCGGTCAACGAGCCGAAGGAAAGCCATGAACACGAAACAAATTTTCAACCCAGACGCCGCCGCCCAACGCTTCGCCAGCCTGAGCCGCCGCAATTTCCTCCGCGGCCTCGGCGCTTGCATGGCGTTGCCTGCGCTCGAATCCGTCATGCCCGCCGGCCTGCTCGCCGCGAATGGCAAGGCCGCGAACCTCGCCCGCACCGCGACCGGCGCGCCGTTGCGCATGGCGTATGTCTATTTCCCGAATGGCGCGATCCAGCCTTCGTGGTGGCCGAAGAATGAAGGCTCGGACTTCGACCTCAGTCGCACGTTGCAACCGCTCGCGCCCGTGAAGCATCAGCTCCAGGTGCTCGGTGGCATGGACCACGTGAACGCCACGCCCGGCCCCGACGGCGCAGGCGATCACGCGCGCGCCAGCGGCACGTTCCTCACCGGCGTGCGCGTGAAGAAGACCGCCGGCTCGGACATCCAGGCCGGCATCTCCATCGATCAAGTCGTCTCGAACCAGGTCGGCCACCTGACGCGCTTTCCTTCGCTGGAGCTGACCTGTGATGCCGTGCGCAAATCCGGCAACTGCGACTCCGGTTACTCCTGCGCCTACCAGTATAATCTCTCCTGGCGTTCGCCGAATACCCCCGTCGCACCGGAGCCGAACCCGCGTCTCTTCTTCGAGCGCCTCTTCGGCGGCGGCGCACCGGGCGAACGCGCGGCCGGCTTCGCGAACCGTCAGGCGCAGCAACGCTCCATCCTCGACTTCGTGCTGGATGACGCCCGCGCGTTGCAGGGCAAGCTCACGCATCGCGACAAGCAGAAGCTCGACGAGTATCTCACCAGCGTGCGCGAGATCGAGAAGCGCATCCAGAAGACCGAACGCTTCGGCAAGACGCCCGATCCGTCTGTCACCACGCCGTCGGGCATTCCCGGCAGCTACGAGGAATACATTCAGGTGATGTTCGACATGCTCATCCTCGCCTTCCAGACCGACTCCACGCGCATCGGCACCTTCCTCATGGCGAACGAGGGCAGCAACCGCGCCTTCGCCGAGATCGGCATTCCCGAAGGCCACCACTACCTCACACATCACCAGAACAAGCAGGAGATGATCGACAAGGTCGCGCAGATCGATCTGTTCTACCTTCAACAGTTCGCGAAGTTCCTGCACAAGATGGAGCAGACGCCGGACGTGGACGGCAAATCGCTCCTGCACAACTCGATGATCGTCTATGGCAGCGGCAACGCGGACGGCAACCGCCACAGCCATGTGAATCTCCCCGTGCTCCTCGCCGGCTCCGGCGGCGGCACGCTCACGCCCGGCCGGTTCGTGAAGCACGGCGGCGTCCCGATGAGCAACCTCCTTCTCAGTCTCGCCGACCGCATGGGCGCGCAAGGCGTGGAGCGGTTGGGTGATTCGACGGGGAGGCTGGGGAACGCTTGATCTCAAGCTGTGTCAGTCAGCGCAGGAAGCATCGCCAGAAGGGTCATTGCCGACTGCTCGGCCGCAACCAAATGATGCTTGGCCCCTCTCCAATGGAATCGTAAAATCACCGTCAATGAACCCAACACAAATAGAGTTCTCCCTGAACCGTGCAGGGTCCAGACGGCAAATTCCTGTCGGCCGTCGAAACAAAGCCTTTGCCACCCCACGGAACTTGCCGGTCGTGCTGCTGGTCGCCCTTGCAACGATGTTGGTCGCGCTGGGAGCTTTCGCTGCGGAACGGGAATGGACGCCGCTCTTCAATGGCCGCGATCTGTCCGGTTGGATGAACGTGAACTGCGCCCCGAAGACCTTCACTGTTCGAGATGGAATGATCATTTCCACGGGTGTTCCAACGGGAGTCCTGCGCACGGATCGGCAGTACGAGAACTTTGAGCTGGAGCTGGATTATCGCCACATGAAGGAAGGTGGGAATGCCGGATTGTTTGTCTGGAGTGATGCGATCACCTCGCCCGGGGTTCCTTTCGCTCGCGCCATCGAGGTTCAGATTCTCGATGGACGAAGCACCGACAGCTACACCAGCCACGGCGATGTGTTCGCGATTCATGGCGCTACGTTCAATCCCATGCGTCCGCATCCCAGCGGCTGGATGCGCTGCCTCCCAAGCGAGCGTCGCGCCAAGCCAGCCGGCGAATGGAATCACTACCACGTCACGTGCAGCAACGGAATCATCCGGCTCGCGGTGAACGGCCGGGAAGTCTCCGGCGGCAGCGGGTCCAAGCCGCGCAAAGGCTACATCTGCCTTGAGTCTGAAGGCTCCGAGTGTCATTTCCGAAACCTCCGCATCCGCGAATGGCCTTCGACGAACCCGACGCCAGACGAGGTCGCGCCGCTCGCCCAGGGCTTCCAACCCCTCTACACCGGCATTGATCTGAGTGGCTGGAGAATGGAGCCGGGACACGTGGGTCACTGGCGAACGAACGACTGGATACTTGCGTACGATGGGGAGAGCACTTCCACCAATAAATTCCTGCCGACGGAGAAGGAATTCGGCGACTTCGTCCTTATCGCGGATTGGAGGCTGACCCGTAAACCCGTGCGCAAGGAACTCCCGGTCATCCGGCCTGATGGCAATTTCCTGAAGGATGCCAACGGGAAGCCCATGCTTGGTTCGCCCAATATGGACGCCGGAAACAGCGGCATCTACCTGCGCGGCCAGCAGCAGGCACAAGCCGTCATCTGGTGCTGGTCGGTGGGCTCGGGAGGAATACCCGGATATTTCATGGACACGAATCAGCCTACGGCGATCCGGACTGCTGCGACGTCCC
>CAMCCU010000539.1 GCA_945872975.1 Pedosphaera parvula Ellin514 | reverse complement strand
GGCACGATGACGACACGTTCACCGATCTCGCGGCGGAACAGATCAGCGGCAGTGGTCTTGCCACCGCCAGGGCCGCCGGTGAGGACGATGCGGCAGCGGCCGTTTGCGTTCGCGGGCAGGAGTCGCTTTGATTTCATGGAGCCTCAGTTCGGCTTCAAGCCAAGCAGATGTTCATCGAACCAGTCGGCGAAGCGCAAACTGTCCTTGCCCATGTCAGCCCAGCCATGAGCCTGCCCTTCCTTCACCACGAGCTTCGCTTTCGCGCCCGCGTCCTGCGCCTTCTTCACGAAGCTTTCGGCCTGCTGGATGGGCACCAGTTTGTCCGCATTGCCGTGGATGATGAGCGTGGGCGGGAGATTCGAGGCGATGAAGTAGATGGGCGAGATCTCGCGGCCATACTTCTGGCGTTCCTCGGTGGTGTCCGCGCGCGATCCGAAGGCGGGTTTGAAGTTCTTCAGCACGCCTACGCCGACCGCATCTTCGCCGGTTTCGCCGTAATTGAGAAAGTCCGTTGGCGGAAAGAAACACGCGACCGCCTGCACCGCGCTGCTCTCGCGATCGATGGGATCCTTGGCGTCCGGTTTGCCGGGAGCGCCCTGCGTTCCGAGGGTGAGCGAGAGGTGACCGCCCGCGCTGCCGCCGGTGACGCCGAGCTTGCTGGCGTCGATGCCATACTTCGCCGCGTGATGCCGGATGAAACGCACGGCGCGATGCATATCCTGCGCGACCTCCGGAATGATGAAGCGCGGCTGCGATCCGTGGACGACGGCAAAGACGGTATAACCTCGATCGAGATAAGGCGCGAAGCTGCCGACCTTGATCGAGTCATGGCTGGAGAACCAGCCGCCGCTCATCACGGCGATGATGCCCGCGCCGTTGGGCTTCGCTGGTTGGAATACATCCAGCGTGAGCGCCGTGCCGAACTTGCGCGCGTAGATGACGTCTTCGACGTGGGTGACTTTGGGCTTTTCCTGGGCGCGGCTGGCGGGCGTGAAGAGCAGCGTAAGCGCGATGAGCGTGGAGAAGAGAACCTGTTTCATGGGCATTGTTGTGTTGGAGCTGGAGGGAAGTTAGGCAGCGCGGTGGAGTTCTCGCAAGGTTCAATGACCATGAGCAGTTGTGCGGTGGCTCCAAATCAGCAAACCTTTCTGCGAACGATGAACGGCTTTCTCGACAAAGGCGGTCTCTGGGTGCTGGCGCAGAATCTCCTGACGCTGGCGGTGCTGGCGGTGGGGCCGATGCTGGGGAACCGCACGTGGCCCCGGGGCTGGCTCGCGTTGGGCGCGATCCTCTTTGCGATTGGCGCGGTGTTCGGCGTCACTGGCGTTCGTGCGCTCGGACGGAGCCGCACGCCCTTTCCAAAACCGATCCACGACGCTCCGCTGGTTCAAGCCGGCATCTACCAAATCGTCAGGCATCCGCTTTACAGCTGCCTGATCTATCTCTCGGTGGGCTGGTCGCTCTTCTGGTCGAGTTGGATTGCCCTCGCCGTTTCGCTGGCTCTCGCCGCAGTGCTCGACGCCAAATCGAGACGCGAAGAGCGCTGGCTGCAGGAAAAGTTCACCGGCTACCACTCCTACCGCCAGCGGGTGCGGCGGTTCATTCCCTGGATCTATTGATCCGGATCACCGCAGTCGACGTTACTTGCCGGCGATGGCGCTGAAACTTCCGGCGTCAAAGGCTTGGAGAGTTTCCGGCCGCACATTTCCAGCCGCCGCCAGCTCCGCGAGGCAGTGGAGAATCTTTGTCTCGCTGTCCGCGCTGAGGATGAGCACGCCATCGTACGCGCCAATGGTCCAGTACTGCGCTTCGATCTGGACGCCGGTACGAGCGGCGGCCTTGGCGAATGCGGAGGCGCGTCCGGTGGATTTCTTGATGTTGCTCGCGCCCTTTTCAGTGAAGCGGAGCAGGCTGATGTAGGTAGGCATGGTGTTCCTTTTGTTTGTGTAGGTTGAGACGGATTGTCTCTAACGCGATCCGCATCCTATCGACGTTGCGTTGGACGGGCAATGAGGTTGGAGATTTCGGAGCCAGTAATTCGAAACATATTTTGGCACAGGTGATCTCAACGAAGGTGTAACGTGGCAACCCACGGTGGTTGATCTTGGTCAAGAGTCGACGACTTCGGGCGGGAGAAATCAGCTTGCCGGGGATGTGACTTCGGTCAAGGAACCGAAGCGAGGGTAGGACGAGTATTAACCACAGTTCGGACCTGCCAATGGTGGCGGGTCGAAACGAAAACCAAACATGAAACCAAACCAACTCGTCAGAAAACTAGCCGCAGTCGCGGTGCTGTGCTCGCTCTCCGCCGCCGCGCAGGCCGCGGAAGCTCCCGTCAAAGCCACCAAGCCCAAGCCGGTCGATACGACCATCCAGGGGGAGGAAAAAGCTGTGCTTACTCAGGCGCCATTTGTGCCGCCACCGATCAAACGCACGCACGCCACGAAAGTGGTCGTGAGCCTCGAAGTCATCGAAGCGACCAAGCGACTCGCGGATGGAGTCGAGTACGTCTTCTGGACCTTCGGTGGCGATGTCCCCGGCAGCTTCATTCGGGTTCGTGAAGGCGACCTCGTTGAGTTCCATCTGCTGAATCATCCGACGAGCAAGATGCCGCACAACATCGATCTCCACGCCGTCACAGGACCGGGCGGCGGCGCTGCGTCGTCGTTCACCGCACCGGGTCACAAGTCGCAGTTCTCCTTCAAGGCGATCAATCCCGGCCTCTATGTCTATCACTGCGCCACTGCGCCGGTCCCCATGCACGTGGCCAACGGCATGTATGGGTTGATCCTTGTCGAGCCGAAGGAAGGTCTCGCGCCCGTGGATCGAGAGTATTATGTCATGCAGGGCGAGTTCTACACCGCAGGCCGTTTCGGTGAGGCAGGTCTCCAGGCTTTTGATCAGCGCAAGGCCGAGGATGAACGTCCCGGCTACGTCGTCTTCAACGGCGCAGTCGGATCGCTCGTCGGCGACAAGGCCATCAAGGCCAAGGTCGGCGAGAAGGTCCGTCTCTTCGTCGGCAACGGCGGTCCCAACCTCATCTCATCGTTCCACGTCATTGGCGAGATCTTCGACAAGGTCTATCAGGAGGGCGGCGTGAAGGCGAACCAGGAACAGGTGCAGACCACCCTCGTGCCGGCAGGCGGATCAGCCATCGTCGAGTTCGGTGTCGAGGTCCCCGGCACATACATCCTGGTGGACCACTCGCTGTTCCGCGCTTTCAACAAAGGCGCAATCGGCATGCTCAAGGTGGAAGGCCCGGAGAACTTGCTCGTTTACTCGGGCAAGGAAGTCGACGCCGTGTATCTCGGCAGCCAGGCAGAGGGAGGCAGCGAAACCGGGCGCAAGATTATAGAGCTCGAGGCCGCCCGCACCGCAGCCATCCAGGCGGACGAGAAAATTTCCGGCCTGACCAAAGACATCCAGATCGCGCGCGGCAAACAAGTCTTCATGCAGACCTGCTTCGTCTGTCACCAGACCGAAGGCCAGGGCATCCCTGCTCAGATCCCGCCGCTCGCCAAATCGGACTACCTGATGAGCGACAAGGACCGTTCCATCCGCGCGGTGCTGCAAGGGCTGAGCGGCGAGATCGAAGTGAACGGCAAGAAATACAACGGCACGATGATCCCCTTGAACACCCTGTCGGATCATGAAGTCGCCAACGTGCTCACCTATGTCCGCAACAGTTTTGGCAACAGCGGAGACGCCATCAACCCGGATGAAGTGAAGCGCATCCGCAGCACGCTGCCCAAACCGGTGGCCAACCAGTTCGAGTAACGTCAGCATCCACTACCAAACCCGCACGCAGCAAATCATGAACACAAAATCAGCGTTGTTCGGCCTGTCGATTCTCGTCTGGAGCATGGCACTCACCGCCACGCTCCGCGCGGAATCCCTGCCGGCGACGCACGCTTCTGTGGG
>CAMCCU010000538.1 GCA_945872975.1 Pedosphaera parvula Ellin514 | reverse complement strand
CTAGCTGCCGATCTTTCCCACGCAGTAGAGAAACTCCTGCCGGTTCTCACCTCGCTTGGCGACGCGCAGGTACACGCGTCCGCCGCAGACGGTAGGCGACGCGTATGTCTCGTCGCTGAGTTGATTCTGTGCGACCAGCTTGAACTCTTTCGGTGTCGCGATGAACACAAACGTCTTCCCGCTCACGTTGGAGGCGTAAATCAAATCATCCACCATCACGGGCGAAGAAAAGAAATCGCCGCCCAACCGCTCTTTCCACAGCTCCTCGCCGGTGTCTGACTTCCAGCAGACCGCGAATCCGGCGTCCGTCACCGCATAGAGATGGCCGCCCTTCACAATCATCGAAGGCACATAGACACGCGCATTGTTCTGCCAGGCCACCGTGCCCGTACCGTCAGCCATCAGCGCCATCGTGTGATTCTTCGGATACCCTCCGCTCACGAAAACACGCGTTCCATCCGTGACCGCCGACCCGACGCACTCTTCGGTTGAGCCGTTTGTTTCCCAGAGCTTGCTGCCGGTCGTCGGATCGAGACTGGTGACTAGATTGCATCCGGCCATCACCATCTGCGTGCGTCCCCCCGCCTGAACAATCGATGGGGAAGTGTAGTTGTGATGCTTCGGGCGGGCATCGCTCCAAACGATGCGCCCATCTTTCCGGTCCAGTCCGGCCACCACTCCGCCGCCCTTATGATCCGCTGAAACGAGGACAAGCGTCCCGTGGGCCACCGGCGACGAGGCGAATCCCTGGTGCGTGACGTAGTCGCAGATCTTTTGCTGCCAGAGCACCTTGCCGCCCGGGTTCAGCGACGTGGTGTAAACCGCGCCGCCATTGAGGAAGTTGATAAACAACTGGCCGGCATCGCAGGTGACCGTGGAGGAGGCGGCCGACGAATTGGCGTGCTTGCCGGGGTTTGCGCCTTCCGCATGCACGACTGTCTGCCAAACCAGTTTTCCGCTTTGACGATCAATGCACACGATAGACTGGGATCGCTTCGTTTGATCTGCCGTGGCCAGATAAATTCGATTGCCAACTACCGTCGGTGATCCGTGGCCGCGACCGGGCACCGGTGTTTTCCAGAGAATGTTCTCCGTCTCACTCCACTGCACGGGCGGTTTCTGACCGGGCGTCGCAAGTCCGTTGCCGGTGGGGCCGCGCCATGCGGGCCAGTCCGAGGCTGAATCTGCCGCGATGGCCGGGAAAATTGCTGCCACGGCGATGAGGCCGGATGACAGAAGCCGCAGGAAGACGCCGGTGCGGCGAACGGGGAGACTGAGAGTCTTTGCGCAATGTTCGGAGTTCACGGACGGAGTTTGCTGGCGACGCGGGCCGGTGTCTAGCGAGTGTTTGCTCGCCTGCGTCGGAGCGGAAGAAGTGTCGAATGACGACGAAGCAACATGCTACGACGAACCACCCGCTTCTCATTCGCGAAACTGCAGGCTGGCGAGATGACGATACATCCCGCCTTCGATGGCTTGAAGCTCGTCGTGAGTGCCGGACTCCACCACGCGTCCCCCGGAGATAACGATGATTCGATCCACATGCCGCACGGTTGCCAGCCGATGCGCGATGATGAACGAGGTTCGTCCGCGCATCAAAACTTCGAGTGCTTCCTGAATGAGCCGCTCGCTCTCCGAATCGAGCGAGCTGGTGGCTTCATCCAGGATGAGGATGACGGGGTTCTTCAGGATGGCCCGGGCAATGGCGACGCGCTGACGCTGGCCGCCGGAGAGCTTGATGCCGCGGTCGCCGACCAGGGTGGCGTAGCCTTCCGGGAACGCCATGATGAAGTCGTGCGCGTTGGCCTGGCGCGCGGCCTGTTCGATCTCCTCCGCCGTCGCGTCCGGTTTTCCGTAGGCGATGTTCTCCGCGATGCTGCCGCCAAACAGCAGCACTTCCTGCGGCACCACGGACATCTGGCCGCGAAGTTCCGCGAGGCGGTAGTCACGCGCATCCTTCCCATCAATCAGTAGCCGGCCGGCAGAAGGGTCGTAAAGACGAAGGAGCAGCGAGATGAGCGTGGACTTCCCGGCGCCGCTGGGCCCAACCAGCGCAATCCGCTGTCCGGAAGCCGCTGTGAGATTGATGTCGTGCAGCACCTCGAATCCCTGGCGCGTCGGGTAGGTGAAGTGAATTGATTCAAAGGCCACGTCGCCACGCAATCGGGCCAGGGTGGAGGGCGCGGTCGGACCGAGCTTCACCTCCACTTCACCGGTCTCGCGGAGAAGTTCGCGGACACGCTGGGTGGCGCCAATGGCTTTTTGGAGCTGGCTGTAGAGCTCGGCAAACTGGCCCATCGCTCCGGCCACAAAGGTCGTGTAAAGAATGAAACGGGTAAGGTTGCCGAATGAAATTTCCCCTTGTTGCAGCAGCCGCGCCCCGGACCAAAGCACCAGCACGATGGACCCGAACAGGGCCAGGACGATGAAGGAGATGAAGGCCGCGCGCAGCCGCGCACCGCGAAGGGTCGAGGTCAGGAATATTCCCAGGCCCTGGTGGTAACGATTGAGCTCGTAACCCTCATTGGCAAACGCCTTCACGTTGACGATGCCTTGCAGGGTTTCCTCTACAATGGTGGCAGTGTCGGCGAGACGGTCCTGAGCCTCCCGGGAAATCTTGCGCGTCCGTCGTCCGAACAAGATGGCCACCACGGTCAGAATCGGAAGGCTGGCGAGAATGATGCCCGTCAATTTCAACGATGTGATGGCGGTCAAGGTCAGCCCGCCGATCAGCAGGGTCGTCTGCCGAAGCATCTGCGGGAGCACGCTGATCAACGTGTCCTCGATCTGAATAAGGTCCGCAGACAAACGACTGGCCAACTCGCCCACGCGTCTCTGGGCAAAGAAGGACATGGGGAGCGAGATCAACCGGGCGTAGGCATCGCGCCGGAGATCGATCAAGCTGCGCTGGCCCACCGCGGAAAACGAAAGGTAGTGAAAATAGGAGAGGCCCGCCTGCACGATCAGGATTCCCATCAGCAGGAGCGCCGTCCCGTTCACACCCGACATGTTCCCTCCGCCTTTGGTTTGCAAGACCGCCGCATCCACAATGCTTCCGGCGAGATAAGGAAAGGCCAAGCTGAGCAGGCTGCCCGCGAACAATGAAACCAGAGCGGCGCTGAATCGTGCCCAATACGGGCGGAGGTAACTAAACAACTCCAACGCCTGCCGGATAGACTCGCGGTCCAGCTTGGCCTTGGGAAGTTCGACTCCGGCTTGGTCATTGCGTGAGTGACGCGACACGGAACGACTCTATCGGGGGGAACGACCAAGTGCGAATCGCAAACTGCTCACAAGTGACGAAAGTTGAATGAATCAGGCTTCCAGCCATCAAAAAGCGGGGACCACCCTTTCGGACGGTCCCCGCCGTGTTCTCGACTTATTTGATCCTGCTGCTGGAAGACGGACGCATCATCGAACGCGGCACACATGACGAACTAACGCGCCCCAGCGGAAAATACTCCGACATGGTCCGCCGACAGACGGAGTCGCACGATCAGCGTGGTTCGTGCAGCACCGCACGATAGTTGAAACGATCATTTGGTGCAGCGTCGCCGTTGAGCGTGAAGTCCGTCCAGTCGCCGGCTGCGATGCAGTTGTCCGCCCACTTGAAGTCGAACTGGTCCGGCGGCGCGCTCAACCCCAGCACGGACCACGGCACGGAAAGTTCAAGGCCATGGCCCGCGACGCGCCATTCCGCCGTGCCGACGTTCGTCCAGCCAAAGGCACCGCCGACGTGGCGTTCCACTGAACCGGGTGCGACGCGGTTCAACACCACATCGTAACCCAGCCAGCCCGTGCGCGTGCTGGCGTCAAGATCGAGGAGCAGCAGCATCCAGTTCGTGCTCGCCGGGACGGAGATGGCTTCGCGCGTGCGAGCCAGAAAGTAAATGCGCTGCGCATCGAAGCTCACCCGCGCCGACAC
>CAMCCU010000537.1 GCA_945872975.1 Pedosphaera parvula Ellin514 | reverse complement strand
AACTGCGCGACGACGATGGTCGCGCCAATCTTCGCGAGCGTCTGTTCCCAAGTCGGGAAGTTGAGCTGTCGACGCTGCTCAAAGACGGTGTCGCCTTCCCAGCCGAGATTGCGGAAGCGGAGATTCTTCGCGGCGGTTTCACGAGCGAGCAGCACTTCCACGTAGCCGAACTGCTGCATGGCCATCACATCCTCGCCACCGACGAACGCAATGACGTCATTGGTTTTCAAGGTCGCAGCCGCCAGGCCGAACACGCCGCCGGACAGGAGAACCACCAGCAGGAGGGAAAGTGCGGTCGCGCGGGATGGCATTCGGCAGGGCATGGAGATTATCTAGCGGCCTCAGGAGCGCTCGGGGAAGAAGAATATTTGACGAAGGAGAGAGGGGCGCATCTGGAGATCGTGGTTGGAAAACGCTCGCCCTCACCCCGGCCCTCTCCCCCGAGGAGAGGGAGCGCGGCCAAGGCTCTGAATATAGGAACGTTTCCTTCCGCGTTTGTAGCGCTGTCGAACGCGGCGAAGACGATGAATCGTTCCGGCGGCTGCATCGCGCTCCCTCTCCTGGGGGAGAGGGCTGGGGTGAGGGTGGACCACCTCTCATCAACCACGATGAAAAGATGCGCCCGAGAGAGAGCAACTTGCAGCTCGAACTGGAAATGCGCGGTCCGACCTCAGCCGTTCTGCGGGCGTTTTGGCCGGACCGCGCTCCGTGCAGGAGACCCGATATTCGATCCGTCGATTAGCCGAAACCCTTTTCAAACCCTGAGTCAGATTAGGTCGTCGATGGAGGCTCGCCAATCGGTAATTGAACGGACGCAGCGACTGGCCTTCGACACGCGCTGAACAGTTCCATGTTGCGCCGCGAAGGAAAATCCCGCACAACAACGCGCCAATTTTAAGCCGAACATTTGCACATGAAAAAAGAGAAGAAAGAGTCGAAGAAGTCCACCGATGCCCAGTTGCTGGACCTGCTGAAGCGCGTGCTGCCCAAGGCCACGCATGATCCGAAGCTGGCCGGCGTCATCTACAAGGCCATCGAGCTGGAGCTCCAGACCAAGAGCCGCGCCGTGTCGTTCGAGAAGTTCTGCGAGAAGGTCGAGCTGCCCGACCTGGAACCGAAGACCGTCCAGTCGGTGCAGAAACAATTCTCGGAAACCTTTGCGGACGGCGACGTCGTCATCAAACCGAACAAGAAAGAAAAGTCGTTGTCCGTGGAAGTGTCGCTCTCAAACGGCACGCAGTTCACCAGCGAGATCAAGGTCCGCCCGCTCGCGCCGGAAACGAGCGATGAACAGGAAATCGTGTTCAAGTTCGTCCCGTTCCCGGTCTGCCTGCCGGGCGATCAGGAACTCATCTGGATGCTGGCCAAGCGCGAGAACATGACGCCCGAGGAGGCCGCCATCGCGCTGACGAAGATCGAGGATGACTTCTGGGCATCGAAGACGGGCCAGAAACTGATTCGCGATCGCGTCGAGCGCAGCTTCCCGGAGTTCATCGCGCGCGCGCCGGGCGGGATGTTGAGCGAGCTGGGACTGAAGCGGCATTACAAGACGCCGGAGCCGGTGAAGCTGCTCAAGCCGATGCCGAAGCGGTGACGCAGCGCGTCACGGATCGAGGAACGACGTCAGCAGTTGGGCGGAGGCGCAGACGACGTCAGCCAGCAGGCCGAAGTCACCGACGATTGAATAGGTGGCTGGCGAATGGACCGGATCAAGCCCGGTTCGCGCCGCCTGCATCCTGCGGCGTTCGTCGACGAGATCCGCCTTCTCCTTTTCGCGGGCACGATTCATTCCGCCATCACGGATGAAGTGGACGATGCGATGAAGCTCGCTGGCATCAAACCAGGTCCCGTGTGCGCGACACACGTCAACGATGACACCGGAGCAGCGCGCGAAGTTCACGCGGTGCATCAGGTCGCGGCAATGCGGACAGCGCAGGTAACGGACCGGGCCGAGCGCGACAGGAGCGCCCATCGAAATCCTTGACCCGAGCACGGCGGCTTGTTGTTCCGCGTCGCGGCAGATGCGCTCGAACGTCGCGGTGTCGAGCCAGAGCCCGAAACACTTCCCACATTCCTGCAGCCGGATGCCGCCCAGGTCGCCTTGAAGCATGGAAGTCTGGCACGCGGGACAGGGACGCTTGGAATCTTCTCCCTGCCATTGAGCGGCCGGCCCGCCGCAGTGCGGACAAAACTTCGAGCCTTGAAACATCATCCCGAAGCACGCCGGGCACGAGACGCTGGCCAGCCGCGCGCCGCAATGCGCGCACTTCGGCCTGTCGCTCGATACCGCCGCGCCGCAACTGTAGCAGTGAAGCGTCTTCGCATTCATGGTGCGCGAAGCGTCGCACGCGCGGAGGCAAATTTCGATTCCAAACTGGACCGATTCTTCGAGGGGAAAGCGATTGGGGCTAAAGCGACGCAAGCCACTGGCGCATCTGCGGCGGGTCTTCCTTGAACATCAGCGAGCCGGGCACGATGTAGTCCGCACCCGCAGCCTTCAGCAGCGGCACCGTCTCGCGACGAATCCCGCCGTCCGCCTCGATCTCCGTCTTCAAGCCGCGTTGCCGGATGATCTCCCGCGTGCGCCGAATCTTGTCGGGGATGCCGGCGTCCATGCTCGCGCCTTTGATTCCCAGTTCGGTTCCCATCACGCAGACCACATCCAGCTCATTCCAATACGGCTCCAACACCTCGATGGGCTCGTTGATGCGCAGCGAGACGCCGGTTCTCTTGCCCCGGGCTTTGATTGCTTGAAGCACCTCGCCCGGATCTCGTGCCGCGTCGAAACAGAAGATGAGGATGTCCGCGCCCGCCTCGACGAAGGGATCAATCCAGCCCAACGGATCGGTGACCATGAGGTGAACCTCAAACGACTTCGCGGAATGTGGCCGAAGCTGCGCCACGAGGTCCGGGAAGAAGAGCAGGTTCTTGACGTAGTGTCCGTCCGCGACATCGAGATGCCAACGTTCAGTGAACGCTTCGACCCGCTTCATCTCGGCCGCGAGATTACCAAGGTCCGCCGACCACAGGGACGTGGAGCATTTGAGCATCGTCTGAAGACTTCAGCCTTTGAGGAAGTGGCGTTGCAGAAAGGCGTCCAGCGCGCGCTGCACGTCGGCGTTGTGCTGTTCGAGGCTCAGGGACTTGCTGGTGACTTCCTGAAACTCAGCTCCGGGAATCAAGCGCTGCATCTCCGTTCCAAATTCAAACGGATGAATGGGATCGAAACGATTCGCCAGGACGAGCGTCGGCACCTGGATGCCCGCCCATTCCCGGCGGTCACGACACGGCGCATCGCGGATGATGCGTTCAAACTTGAAGGCGGTCTCCGCGACGAGCGGGTTGTCGAACTGCGCGGCGAGAGAGTTGGCGACATCCGGCCACTTGGCGAGCATCTCGGCGTATTCCTCGGTCTGGAGGAAATGTTCCTTGCCCGCGATCCGGCCATGTTCGCGAACGATCTGCGAGACGAGAGAGAACATGGTCACGTTCCACGGATGTGGCGCGTCGAGCCACGCGGGGCGCGACTGCACCAGGCCGAGCACGCGCCCGGGATTGCGCAGCGTGAAGTTCAACGTGATGGCGGCGCCCATTGAGATGCCGCCGATAATCGCCTGACGGATTCCCAGGTGATCCATCAGCGCACCGAGGTCATCCGCCGAGGTGCTGAGGGAAATCTTTTCCTCCGGACCCACCGGCGTCGTCTTGCCATGCGCGCGTGCATCGAAGGCAATCAGTCGGACGCCCGCCGGCGGTCGGCAGAGACTGAAAGGCTGCGTCAGATCCGCGCCCAGCCCATGCTGGAAGAAGAACGGGATTCCATCGCCCTCGTCGCGGTAATGAAAATGAATGTCGTCGTGAATGAACTCAGCCATCGGTGGCGGAGTGTGCGACGACGGGTTGGCTGCCTGCAACAAGAGTTCGCAAGTTGAGAT
>CAMCCU010000536.1 GCA_945872975.1 Pedosphaera parvula Ellin514 | reverse complement strand
GGGCACGATCATTTATCCCGGACAAGAGAATCCCATCACCGACTTGTTCCCCGGCAAAGCGGGTGGCTACGTCTCGTCAAGAAGTGAAGCAGCGGCGCATCAAGTCATGGCCCGGCTTAACCGCGAGCACGCCGCGACGCGTGAGGGCGATGCCCGGCTCGACGCCCGCATTCGCAGCTATGAGCTCGCCGCGCGCATGCAACTCGCCGCGCCCGAGGCGATGGATATTTCCAAGGAGCCGGACTATCTGCTCGACCTTTACGGCATCAAAAAGAATCCGCCGACCTGGCCGAAGGAAATCAATGCCGAGGAGGAGATGGATTACTTCGGGCGCAAGTGCATCGTCGCGCGGCGGCTGATCGAACGCGGCGTGCGCTTCGTGCAGATCTGGAGCGGCAACGACAACGGCTTCCCGCGTCGGAATTGGGATTCGCACGAAGACATCCGGCGCGATCACGGTCCGCTCTCGATGGGATTCGCGCGCGGCGCGGCGGCGTTGATTCAGGATTTGAAACAGCGCGGACTGCTCGACGACACGATCATTCTCTGGACGACCGAGTTCGGGCGCATGCCGAGCTCACAAGGTGGGAAGGGCCGCGATCACAATCCATTTTGTTTTACAAACTGGCTGTGCGGGGGCGGCATCAAGGGCGGCGTGACGGTGGGCGAGAGCGATCAGTGGGGCTACAAACCGCTCGACCGGAATCATCCCACGACGGTCTACGACATCCATGCCACGGTGTTGCACCAGCTTGGCATCAATCACGAGAAGCTCACCTTCCGCAGCAACGGCGTGGATCGCCGGTTGACGGATGTGCATGGGGAATTGATCCAGGGGCTGCTGGCTTGAACACGAAATCCGAAATGGAATTCACAGAAGGCAACAAAGGAAACAAAGCGGGAAGGATTTCCGCCAGAACCGGCGACTAGAAATGTTCAAATGCCGAATGCCAAAAGCCTGGTTACTTCGTTCTCTTCGTTTTCTTTTGTAAATGAATTTTGGAGTTCGGGTTGAATGGCAGCGAGCGGACTGAGTTGATGGACGCGCTTGCCCGCCCGTTGAAAACTGCGCAGTCTGCACGGGTGATTTCCCGGCGCTTCCAGCGAATCGTTTGGGCCTGGATCGCGAGCGCGGCGCTCATGAATCTTCAGGCGGCGGCGGACACAAACGTCCAATCTGCGTCGCCCGGTCTCACCCGTTCGCACGCCGCGCTATCGCCGCTGGATCGCCTCGCGGCGGCGTTCAGTCCGCGGTTGCGCGGGCTGGCGACGGAACGTGACGGATTGGCGGAGCAACTCGCCACTATTCCGCCCCTGAACACCGTGCCGACCAGCGAGGCATTCGGATTGCACTCCGCCATTTTCCGATCCGCTGCCACCACGAGTTGGGCGCAGGTGGATCTGGGTGCTGAACGTTCGATGGAGACCATTGTGCTCGTGCCGGCACGGGTCGCGGTTGGAGAATATCCCGGGCAAGGCTACGGATTTCCAAAACGGTTCCGCGTGGAGCTGGCCAATGACGTCGCCTTCACGTTGCCAAGAGTTGTGGCGGACTTTACCCGGGAAGATTTTCCAAACCCCGGCGACCAGCCTCTCGTGATCGCAGTGGCCGGCGAGCACGCCCGCTACGTCCGCGTGACGGCCACCAAGCTTTGGCAACGCGGCGATATGGCCGTGATGGCGTTGGGAGAGCTCATGGTGATGTCCGGAGATCGGAACCTGGCCGTCGGCCGGCCGGTTCGGGTGTCGGATTCGCGGGAGAGTTTGCCGCAGTGGTCGTCGGCCCATCTGGTCGATGGCCAGAGCGTGCTCGGCCTCCCGCTTGAGGCGGCGCCCAGCCCGTCGAATGGTTACCACAGCCGCGAACAGGAAACCCGCCAGAACGCGGTCAAGTGGGTGCAGGTGGATCTGGGCCAGAGCCTGCGACTGGACGAGGTGCGCCTCATTCCCTCGCGCCCGCGCGACTGGGCGCTGGTCTCCGGTTTCGGTTTTCCGCTGCGTTTCCGGGTTGAGGCTTCGGATGAGCCGACCTTCCCTTCGCCCATCCTGTTGCGCGCGGAAGACACAAATGACTTCCGCAACCCCGGCGAGAATGCGGTCACCGTGCCGTGCGAAGGTGTGACCGCGCGATTCATTCGCGTGACCGCGACGAAACTCTGGTTGCGCATGGACTACCACGCGTTTGCGCTGGCGGAGCTGCAAGTGTTCGCGGGAGGAACGAACGCCGCGCTCGGGACGAGGGTGGAGGCGCTGGATTCCGCGGAGTTGGGCTATTGGTCCAAACGGGCGCTGGTCGATGGATTCAGCAGCCAGCAACGGCTGGCACCGTTGGGCGCCTGGCTGCGTGGCGTGAGCCGGCGAGGGGAACTCGAAACCCGCTTGAAACAATTGGATGGTGAGTTCGCACGCCAGACTCAGGACACTCTGGCCAGCCTGGGTCGCTGGTCAATCGTCGCCATGGTCGTCGTGATCACAGGCATCGCGCTGCTGGCGTATCGCTATCGGCTCGTTCGCCTGCTCGAACTGGAACGCCTGCGCACCAGCATCGCCACCGATCTGCACGATGAACTGGGGACGCGGCTCACGCGCATCGGACTCCTCAGTGAGATGGTCGAACGCCAGACCGAGGAAGCACATCCGGCGAAATCTCAAGTCACGCAAATCTCCGCGATGACCCACGAGATGGTGCGCACGATGGACGAGATCGTCTGGGCTGTGAATCCGCGCAACGACACTTTGGAGGATCTGGCGAATTACATCTTCCACTTCACCCAGGAGTTTTTTCGCCACGCGTCCGTGCGCTGCCGCCTCGATATCCCCGCTGACCTCCCGCCCCTGCGGCTGACCACGGAGATACGCCACAATCTTTTCCTGGCCGTGAAGGAGGCGCTGAACAACGTGGTCAAACACGCCCAGGCCATGAATGTGAGGGTCACGCTCAAGCTGGACGCGGCGGTGTTGAGCATCGTGGTTCAGGACGATGGACGGGGTTTCGCGCCTGACTCCCAGCGCCCCGGCGGCAACGGCCTGCGCAATATGCAGCAGCGGCTCGAATCCATCGGCGGCCGCGCTGAGGTGGAAACCGAGGCGGGTAAAGGAACCACCGTGCGTTTTCAAACAAAGCTCCACGCGGGCAAGCGAGGACGATGAACGCCTTGCCCACCGGGCTGTCAGAGCCAGAGACACGAATGAAACCAGAAAGCGAACAGCTGTGATGTCCACCAAAGGTCCACTCAAACCTTCCCATCGCACTGCGATCAGCGCCGAGGAAACCATTCGCGTGGCGGTGGTGGAGGATGACGCGTTCATCCGTCAGCGCGTTTCTGAGGACATCGTCAGCACGCCGGACTTCTCCCTCGTCTGCTCCTGTCGCTCGGCGGAGGAGGCGCTAGAGAAGTTGCCGGCGGCGCAGCCGGATGTGGTGTTGATGGACATCGGACTGCCCGGCATGAAAGGCACCGAGTGCGTGCGTCAGCTCAAGGCGTTGTTGCCCGGCGTGCAGGTCTTGATGGTGACGGTTTACGAGGACAGCCAGCAGATCTTCGATGCCCTGCTCGCCGGGGCGAGTGGTTATCTGCTCAAGCGCACGCCGCGCGCCGAATTGTTCGAGGCCATCCGCCAGGTCCATCAGGGCGGATCGCCGATGAGCGGCCATATCGCGCGCAAGGTGGTTCAACATTTCAACCGCCTTGGAGTGCAGGAGAAGGAAGTGGACCGCCTGTCGAAACGGGAAAGAGAAGTTCTGGACTGTCTGGCCCAAGGGCTGGCCTACAAGGAGATCGCCGACCAGCTCAGCCTTTCCATCGAAACCATTCGCATGAACGTGAAGCACATCTACGCCAAGCTCCACGTCCACTCCCGCGGCGAAGCCGTGGCGAAGTATTCACGCCGCTGAACGGCAGGCCGGAACTCTCCATGAACCTCCCCTCCGGAGCGCGG
>CAMCCU010000535.1 GCA_945872975.1 Pedosphaera parvula Ellin514 | reverse complement strand
CGGGCCTTCCTGAAGCATCCAGTGCTGGGGCCGCGGTTGCTGGAGTGCTGCCGGGCACTACTGGCTGTAGAGGGGAAGGCAGCCTCGGAGATCATGGGCCATCCGGATGAGCTGAAGCTGCGGTCGTCGATGACGCTGTTCGTGCTGGTGGCGGACGGGGCGCGGGAATTTCGCGCGGTTCTGGAGAAGTATTTTGGCGGGGTGCAGGACGAGCGCACCCTGCTCTTGGTCAATCGGTAGGCTTGGCGGTTGAGGGCAGGAGTTAGTGAGAGGAGAGCTTGGGAACAAGTCTGTGGATAACTTTTCGGGAACGATTTTAGGGTTGGTCCGCAAATGTCCCACCCTCAGTGATAGGGTCGGGGGCGTGATGAATCTATTATTACTGACGCAGGAAGAGGCAGCGTTGGCAGGGAGGCCGGTGAATCAACCACGGATGGACACGGACAGACACGGATTGGGAAACTGCCAAATCCGAGAAGCAGGCACGGAGGCAGGCTTTGACAATGGACGGCGGCGGCGGGGTCAGGCCTCACCTTTTCCACCAAGCGACGGTGGAAAAGATGCAGTTCTGACCCCGGCTGCCGGTGATCCGGACGCGGGTGGAACGCGTCCCTACCTGCGCGGTGAGGAGGAGTTTCTGCGGTTGTTGTTCGAATTCACCCACAGCGCGCAGTTGAATCCAGACCGCACCATCGCGCTGGCGGCGAAGCGGTGGGAACGGACGTTGCGGTTCCGGCTGGCCGTGACGAGGCAGAGGAGGTGGGGCGGACGTGATGGGGGGAAAGTGGGCAGGTGGGAACAGGAGAAAAGTAGCGGAGGATTGGGGAGCGAATGTCGAATGACCGGTGTTCAAGGTCTAACTCGATCAGGGCTCGAAGGAGGTGGCAGCGCCACTGGCGATTCGCCCCACCCAGCAGCAAGCTGTGGTCAGTAGGTCGGTGTTTTTTTGGGCACGAGGGAGTGTGTCCGGCATGGGATGCGAAAAGGATTAGCAGCCACGATGGCTGCAGGGGCCAACCAGGATGGCCCACCCCGTTTTTTACATCAAACAACATGAACCCAGTTCCAAACGGGACGGGCGCACAGGGCGTCCTCGTGCCCGGATGGGACAAAGAGAAAGCAGAAGTGAACGAATGAAACTCAGAACGTTTTCCAATCCCCGGTTCCTCGAACAGATCGGTCGCGGGATGCTGGCGCAGTTGCTCGATCAGTTCGCGCCGGAGTTTGCCCGTCAGGGCGCCGTGTTGCCGGCATCCTCGCTGGATGATGACGCGTATTATTCCGAAGTGGCCCGGCTGCCGCAGGCCCCGGAGCGGTTCGTGGAGGCGTTGCATGGGATCGAGACGATGGCGACGGAGCGCGGACGCGAACGGTTGTCGCAGGCTATTCAAGCGGCGCAACTGGAAGTAAGCCGCGATGCAACGCACGCGGAGTTTGCGACGCAGGTGTTGCTGGTGCAGCCGGAGTTGTTCGCGCAGCAGCAGGAGGCGGCGCGGATAACAGGGCTGACGTCGTTCGAGTATTACGGGAGCGTCACTCCGGAGGACCGGAGCGCGACGTTCACGCCGCCGGCTGAAGCGACGCTGCAGCGGATGCGGGCGGACATCGACTCCTGGCTGGCGGCGCATCGTGACAGCGAGGAGCGGGTGACGGACATGGAGGTGTTTCCGCACGACGGCGAATGGGTGTTCTTCATCCGGCGCGGCGATGCGTGCAGGCGATTGCCAGTGGTGGAAGGCCAGCGGGTGATGATGCGGCAGTTTCGTCCGGCCCGCGACCTGGTGGCGGCGTATTGTCCGCAGCGCGATGAACTGCGGCTGCATGGGCGTTCCGCGCGGGAGAAGCAGTTGATCCGGGAGGTGTTCGGCTGGCGACTTTTTGGTGACCTGCGGCGGTTTGAATCGCGCCGGGCTTTCACACTGGAGCCGCTGCGCGCCCTGGGGCCGGATGCGCTGGAAGCGCCGGTCGGAAGTGGCATCGAGCGCGTGGAGTTGCGCGGACTGGAGGTGCATCGCGAAGAGGAAGTGCATCGCGTCGAGAAAACGGATGAGCATGGCGCGATGGTGACGGTGCCCGACGAGGGGCGGCTGATGCGGGCGTCGTTTCTCATCCGGTTCCGGGGACAGCGGCGGGCGCGTCCGGTGCATTTGTACGCGGGGAACCAACTGCGGATGTCGCGGCATTGCGATGCGACGGCGGTGCATCGGTGGCTGACGGAGCGAGGGTTCAGGACTTTTAACCACGGATGGACACCGATGAACACGGATGTGGGAGGGCTGTGGGAATGAGTGCAAAGGGTTTTTGGGAATGGATGGAGCGGGCTCCGGAATCAGCGGCGCGGTTTTCGTGGAATCGACGGCTCGGGACGAACTTCGAGCGCGTAGCGGCGGTGGTGCTGCGACCGACGGAACGGGATGCGCAGTGGGTGCCGTGCCCCGACCAGTGTTGTGGAGGGCATCGGCTGGTGCGGGCGCATTCGGACGGCGGCGGTTTCCTGGGCGTGTGCGATGACGACGATCCGCCGTGCGAAGATCTGAACCTCACCTCCGACGAGGCTCGGGTGTGGGAGATGCATTACGCGCGGCTGGGTCGCACGGTGGCGCGAGCGCTGGGTTGTGATGCGCGTGACGTGGAGATGGGTTCGGCCCGGTGCCGGCAGATTGGCACGTTCAGCGGTGCCGGTGTGCCGGTGGTGATGGTCCTGCCGACGAGCGCGGCGGAGTTCCGCGAGTGCGTAAACCGGATGTTCCTGCAATTGCGCGAACATTTCATCCTGCTGGCGCCGACCGGACGATTCATGGAAGCGAGCTGTCATGGCCTGATCAAGACAGCGAAGGCCGGGTTCTTCGATCTCGGTTCGTTGCTGGCGCTGGAAGCCGACGGGCGGTTGCGTCCGTTGCGCAATGCGGCGGCGTTGTTCACGCCGTTGGTGCCGAAGTCGGAGGAACCGGTGACCGAGAGCGAAGCGATGCGGGTGTTTGCCTTGATGCGGGCACTGGATGATGGCGAGCGCAAACGCAAGGCACCGCTGAGCCGCGTGTTCCAACTGCTGGTGCTCGATGGATTGTCCCAGGAAGCGGTGGCGAGAGAGTGCGAGTGTGTGCCCTCCCTCGTGACGTTGCGCGTGGGAGAAATCGAAGCGCGCATGAAACGTCCGGTGGCGGAACTGCGGGCGCTGGCCTCACGCCTGAGCGAGCTGAACAACGTACCAAGTGATACAAGGGCACGATCCATCTACCGCAAAGGACTGACGGACGACGCCGAAGAAGACGAATGATTTTGAACCGGTTTTGAACTCTTCAAAATGCCCCAAGCGCCTTTTTTTACAGGCGCTTTTGCATTTCCGGGGCGGCGAGTTTTGAACTTCGCGCGGTTTTCAGAAGCTCGCAGCAGAGAGCGGCGGGCAGAAGACGACTCCTTGCGGAGCGCAAATATGAAAACAGAAGTTCAAACGGGCGAAGTGATGAAGGAGGCGCGGCGCAAGCTGCGGATGACGCAACTGGCGTTGTCCCGGCGGGTGGGCTGCACCGAATCGCTGATCACCAAGATCGAGACGGGCCGATGCGCGCCCGCCCACTGGCTGAAGGAAGCCATTGCCCGCGAGCTCAACATTCACACCTGGGAGGTCGGAGTCTGAACACACCGCACCTGCCGCAAACCACAGCAACGAACATGACACATCAAATCACACCCACGCCCACAAACCCGCTCCCCGTGCCCGATCCGTTCATCGACAAACCCGAAGTGGCGCGCCGACTGAACAAGGAGGTGCGCACGATCGACAACTGGATGAAGAGCGGACTCATCCCTTACTACAAAATTTCCCGCTCGGTTTCGTTCAAGTGGAGCGAGGTCGAGGCGTCGCTGCGCGCCCGGTGCCGGGTGAACGGGAGTGGTCTCAACAACAACTGAGGATAACGAATGAACACGCTTTGGATTCGGCTGTTG
>CAMCCU010000534.1 GCA_945872975.1 Pedosphaera parvula Ellin514 | reverse complement strand
ATTCTGATCAAACACGCCCTGCGCCTCGCATTGCTGCCCGTCATCTCCTTCTCCGCCCCGATGCTGGCCGACCTGCTGACCGGCTCGTTCGTCGTGGAAACCATCTTCCAGATCCCCGGCCTCGGCGTCTTCTTCATCAACAGCTCGCTCAATCGCGATTACCCGCTGCTGATGGGCCTGGTCCTCCTCTACGCCGCGATGCTGCTGCTCTTGAATCTCGTCGCGGACATTCTCCTGGTGAAGCTCGACCCTCGCGTTAAGTACGAATAGATGACACCGAACCAACGAGCTCAACTGCGCTTCCGCCGGAACACCCCGGCGACGATCAGCTTGTTCTTTCTCATCGGGCTGACCCTGCTCGTCGTGCTTTGGCCGTGGGTCGCGCCGTACTCTTGGGAAACCATTTCAGATGCTCAGTTTCAACCGCCCTCGTGGAAGCACTGGTTCGGAACCGACGTTCACGGTCGCGACCTGCTCACCCGAGTAATCTTCGGAGCGCGCGTTTCGCTGCTCGTCGGCGTCGTGGGCGCAGGCGTCGCCTTTGTCATCGGCGTCACCTGGGGCGCGGTGGCCGGCTATGTCGGCGGACGTTTCGACGGGCTCATGATGCGCTTCGTGGATGTCCTCTATTCGCTGCCATCGATCATCTTCGTCATCGTCCTGCTCACCACGCTGAAGGATGGCGCGACCAAATGGCTGACCATCACAGTGGGGCCGAAGGCCGCCGCCCAGGCACCGATGCTGCTCCTCTTTGCCGGACTCGGCGCCGTCTCGTGGCTGACCATGGCGCGCATCGTCCGCGGACAAGTGCTCGCCCTGCGCAACCGCGCGTTCGTCGATGCCAGCCGCTCGCTCGGCGCGAGTCACGCGCGAATCATCTGGCGTCACATCCTCCCGAACGTCTGGGGCATCGTCATCGTTTACCTCACGCTCACCGTGCCATCCGTCATTCTCTACGAATCATTCCTCAGCTATCTCGGCCTGGGCATCCAGCCGCCGATGGCCAGTTGGGGCTCGCTTGTGGCGGAAGGCGCGGGCCAGCTCAACCCCATCCGCATCTACTGGTGGCTTCTCGTCTTCCCCTCAGCCATGCTCGTGACGACCCTCCTGGCGCTCAATTTCCTCGGGGACGGCCTGCGCGACGCCTTCGACCCGAAAGGTCGGAGCTAGTTTTCTAACTTTAATCTTGAGCCGGAAGCGATCGTTTGGCTTAATCCCGTTCCCTTTTAAGCGGGATCATGTTGGTAGGTTATCCAAGTGGCTAAAGGGTGCAGACTGTAAATCTGTCGGCTCACGCCTTCGATGGTTCGAATCCATCACCTACCACCATCTTCCGGCCTCCGGAGTGCCCTCCCGTCCTAATCCTACTCTTACTCCTAATCTCTCTCTCACTCCCCCACTCAATCACCGCCGTCTCGAAAGCAAATACCTTACCGCAGACCACAGCCCCGAGAACCGGAAACCAGGATCGACGTAATGCTGTAGCACATAGAACGCAAAGTAATACGCCCGGCAGAACGCCCAGATGCAAAGTCCCAACAACGCCGCCAGCTTGAGCGACGGCTGCTCCAAGACAATCAGCAGCGCCGAGAAAATCCCCAACAGCAGGAACAGCACGCCCTTGAACTTGATCCACCGTGGATCCGTGAGGTCTTTCATCCTGTTCGCGTCAGCCCAAAGCCCAGCCCGGCTCGATCTCCGCGTCCAGCAAAGTCGCTGACGTGCTCTTCAGTAACTTTCGCTCGGCCAGCACACCAATCATCGCGGCGTTGTCCGTGCAGAGACTTCGATCCGCGAGACGCAGGGTAAAACCCTCGCGCTGACACGCCTTATCCAACTCCGCGCGCAACGATCGGTTGCACGTCACGCCGCCGGATGCGGTCACGCATTTCACGCCAAGCCGACGCGACGCGCGAATCGTCTTGGTGACCAGCGTCTCCACGATCGCCGCCTGCACGCTGGCGCAGAGGTCACGCAGCTTCTGCGCGTCGTCCAGCAAGGTGGGATTCTTCTGCAAGAAATAGCGCACGGAAGTCTTCAGGCCGGCGTAGCTGAAATCGTCGTTGGTCTCGCGCAGGAGCGGTCGGGGAAAGTCGTAGGCGGCAGGATTTCCTTCCACCGACAGCCGGTCCATCTCGGGTCCGCCCGGATACGGCAGCCCGATGAGCTTCGCGACCTTGTCGAAGCATTCACCGGCGGCGTCATCCAGCGTCGAGCCGAGAACGACGTGCTCCAGCTCCGCGCGCACATGGACAAGCATCGTGTGACCGCCACTGACAATGAGCGAAACGTTCGGCTGAAAGCTGGCGAAGTCGGCGACTGGCGGATTCCCCGAAATCCATGGTGAGTAGAGATGCGCCTCGTGATGGTTCACGCCCACGAACGGCTTGCGCAGGGCGAACGCAAAAGCTTGAGCGGCCTTGAACCCAATCATCAGCGCATTCGGCAGACCCGGCCCTTGCGTGGCGGCCACGGCGTCGAGCTGGCCAGCGGTGACCTGAGCGGATTGGAGCGCGGCCTCTGTGACAGGCATCCAGTTGCGCAGATGCTCGCGCGTCGCCAGCTCAGGAACGACGCCGCCATACTCGGCGTGCAACTTGATCTGCGAGGAGACGACATTGGAGAGCACACGCCCATCGCAGATGACTGCCGCGCTGGTTTCATCGCAGGACGTTTCAACGGCGAGAAGGATCATGAAGCCGAAGGTTGAGGGAATGAATGCGAGTCATTAAACACAGCGCGCAGGCTAGGGCACAACTCAGGTTCGGGTCAACGCACCGCCGCCGTGTGTAAGCCATGACTTTGAGACCTCAACTGCAAGGTGAAGGCGAGTGCAACCCTCTTCCACAAGAGCTAAATCCGCGACGACGCCGAAGGAATGTGTCAACGACCTAACGAAGGTATCACACGGGACGGGAAAGGATTCCGGTCAGGGAAAATCGTAACAAAATTCGTCCGTTCCGCCTCGATGATCGCCGTCGCGATCGATCGCTGTTTTCTCCTCCCTTCCGATTCGATAAAGCGGCGTCCAGTCGTCCACGCGAAGGAGTGGTTAGATTTCACTTCATCAACTTCTAACATTTCGTTCATCAACCCCATTACAGCCAACCTAGCGGCGGCATTTGTTTCTCCGGCCCTGATTCTCTCATACATTTGAATGTGAAATGGGAGGCTGTTGATAATGGATTCCTTGATGCGATCGTTCTTTCCGAATTGGTATCCCATGTAAAACGCTGCGAAGGCGAGAGCGAGCGAGCATGCAGCTATCGTGGTATTCCTATATTGCATGGTGATTGTCCTCCAACCCGACCGTCGTTGTTCCGAGACGTGGGTCTATTACCGTCGTAAGCAGCAAAGCGTATTGCCCGTCCTCGGGTCGAAGACCTTTGGAGTCCTTGTTCATGCGGCAAAGTAAAGCCGTGGAGGCTTGCCTCGTCAAACTTGAACCCCGCTTCGCTGACGTGCGCATCTCGCTTTCTCGAATGGGATGCCAATGTTTCGTCCTCACCCCTCACCCCGGCCCTCAATGGGGAGAGGGCCGGGGTGAGGGGTGAGTTCACAACAGACGCTCCCTTGCACAAAGCGACAACCGCACTCCTTCGAGCAATGCCCTACTCCACCGTCACGCTCTTCGCCAGGTTGCGGGGCTTGTCCACGTCGCAGCCGCGCGCGACGGCGATGTGGTAGGCGAGCAGTTGCAGCGGGATGGCCGCCAGCAGCGGGTTCAACGGCTCGATGGTCGCCGGGATGAAAATCACGTCATCGACCTTCTTGGAAATCTTGTCGTTGCCCTCCGTCGCAATGGCGATGATCGGCCCCTTGCGCGCCTTGATTTCCTCCAGGTTGCTGAAGGTCTTTTCGTAGAGCGAATCGTTCGGGACGATGAAGACCGTCGGCGTCTTCTCGTCGATCATCGCGATGGGCCCGTGCTTCATCTCGGCGGCGGGATAGCCCTCGGCGTGGAT
>CAMCCU010000533.1 GCA_945872975.1 Pedosphaera parvula Ellin514 | reverse complement strand
GTCACCAAGGCGCCGCGAGCCGCGAGAGCGAAGGCGACATCCCCCGTGCCGCAGCACAAGTCCAGCGCCGGCGTGCAAGGTCCAGGATTCGCGAGCTTCACGAGGCGTCGCTTCCACCAACGATGCAGGCCGAAGCTCTGGAGATCGTTGATAAGATCGTAGCGGGGCGCGATGGCGGCGAACAAATCGTTCACCCGCGCCCCGCGCTGCTTGCCTGGCTCATAGTAACTGTTCGACATCCGTGCCGAGCGTAGCCGACACGAAAGCGAACCTCAAAGTGCAAAGCTCAAGGCATCCGAACTCGATCCCTCAAGCCGTGCCGTCGTCTGCCCAATCGCTCTGCTTCAGGTATTCCTTAATCTTCCGTCGCGAATAGCGATGTTTTTGAGCTTTGACTGGGCGGTCGTCAGCTTTGCGGAAGGAGTGTTTAGGGTCACGAATGATTTCGGTGATGGTGTCTATGGATTTACTCATCGCGATGGTCTCTTTCGTCGCATGAACGGAAAGCTAGTGGGATGCCAATGGCAGGCGAAGGGCGAACAGCAATCATTTCCACCATGTAAGAGTTCATGGTGCAATTTGGACCGACACCGTGGGGTCTCGGTTCAAAGAATTTTCTGCCTTTTTTGACCTGATTGTCACAGGAACGACAAGTTTTTTGGTCTTGAGCATTCAATCTATCCCAAGGTCGGACGCCCGCACGACATCGGTCATCCGATCTTGGTGTCCGAGATGGATATCGGACCACTTTTGCCGTCCATTGAGCGACTGCTTGCAGCGAAAGCTGGAATATTTTTGGAGGAGTCCCTAGCGTTTCGCCAACACATGTCAGCCGAAGCGCTCAATCGTAAATCAATCGTCATCATTGGCGGCACCAGCGGCCTCGGGTTGTCCGCCGCGCGGGCGTTTGTCGCGGCAGGGGCACGAGTGGTGGTTGTGGGTCGCGATGCGCAAAAGGTGGAACTGGCGGAGAAGGAGCTTGGGCGAAGTGCGATTGGGTTTGTGGCTGATGCCAGTGACTCCAAGTCGGCTCCGGCGGCGATCAATATTGCCCTGGGCAACTTTCAACGATTCGATGGGCTTTACCATGTCGCTGGTGGAAGCGGACGCCGCCAGGGCGATGGCCCGCTGCATGAGATGACTGACGAAGGCTGGGAATACACCATCAACGAAAACCTTACCTCGCTCATATTCTCCAATCGCGCTGCTGTTCAGCAGTTCCTCAAGCAACAGACGGGCGGAAGCATCTTGAACATGGGTTCAGTGCTAGGTTACTCGCCATCGCCGCATTTCTTCAGCACCCACGGCTATGCCGCTGCCAAGGCAGCGATCATCGGATTAACCAAGTCCGCCGCCGCTTACTACGCGCCGGCAAACATCCGGTTCAACGTCGTTGCGCCGGCGCTCGTCGCGACGCCGATGTCGCAGCGGGCCCAAGGCGACGAGGTGATCCTGCGCTTCATCGCCACCAAGCAACCGCTGGATGGAGGTCGCATCGGTCAGCCGTCCGATCTCGATGGCGCGGCGGTGTTCTTCATGAGCGACGCCTCGGCGTTTGCCACGGGACAAGTCCTCGCAGTGGACGGTGGCTGGTCGGTTTCAGATGGGCAAATTCCCACACGGGCTGAGGCTCAAGGTGGCGGACAACCCCAGTCGGAAAGCGTGTTCCAGACGCTGGGCAGGCTGTGGAGCAAATTGAGGAAAGGCCAATGATGGGGGGCGAGATCGTCAGATTCAGAGATTCCGATCCAACTCTTCGGACCAAAGTTCTCCATTCGTTCCTTCCTCCCTTCCTCGCGTTCATCTTCCGAAATTCCCATTCCCTATGAGCTACACCATCGGCATCGATCTGGGTGGTTCCTGCGTCAAATCCGTGGCGGTCGCGCCCGACGGCCGACTGCTTGCGCAATCCTCTGTCTCGTTCGATGCGGGCGCGGAGATGGATTGGGCGGATAAGATTCGCGACCTCGTGGTGCGCATTCAAAGCGAACGAGGCGAGAGCCCGTCTTGCATCGGCTTGTCCGCGCCGGGCCTGGCCACCAAGGACGGTTGTTCCATCGCCCGCATGCCAGGGCGGTTGAAAGGTTTGGAGGGTCTCAACTGGGCGAAGTTTCTCAAGACGCCCAACTCCGTTCCCGTGCTGAACGATGCACATGCCGCCCTGCTCGGTGAAGCGTGGATCGGTGCCGCGCGAGGATTCCAAAATGTCATCATGCTGACGCTGGGGACTGGTGTTGGTGGTGCGGCCATCGTCGATGGCCATCTCTTGCGCGGCCATATCGGGCGGGCGGGTCATCTCGGGCATATCTCGCTGGATATTGACGGGCCGGTGGATGTCTGCGGAACGCCGGGGAGTCTTGAAGTCATGATTGGCAACTGCACCATCGAGGAGCGGACCAACCGTCTTTTCAAAACCACTCACGATCTCGTCGCTGCACATGTCGCGGGTGATCCGGAAGCTTCCTACCTCTGGCTGCGCTCCGTGAGGGCGCTGGCCTGCGCGGTCACATCCTTCGTGAACATCCTTGATCCAGAGGCGGTCATCATCGGCGGCGGCATCGCGCGCGCCGGTGATGCGCTGTTCGTGCCCCTCCGCGAGTGCCTCGCCGAGATCGAGTGGCGCTCCGCCGGTTACGAAGTGAAGATCCTGCCCGCGACCCTTGGCGAACTCGCTGGTGCGTACGGTGCCGCACACCACGCGATGTCCACCTTGAACTAGGCGTTCTGCGCCAGTCGTCGTGAGCGGGATAAAGCCTTGGCTTCCGATTCCTTCGCGTGCTACCTAGACCTTGAAACCGATGTCATCTCAAAGATTCATGGCAATAAAACACTTGGTGCTGCTGTTCACGCTGGCGCTCGGTCCGTTCAACTCCTGGTCGGCGTCACCTGCCGACCATCTGGACAACAAGCCGCTGGTCGCACACCTCAAGGAGCTGGCGCGTGAGCACAAGAAATTCCTGCGCGTCTCCAAAGTGTATGACACCCCGGGCAAGAACGAAGTCTGGCGGGTCGAGCTGGGATCTGGAACGGACGATGAACGCGCCAAGCGCCCAACGATGCTGGTCGTTGCAGGAATCGAAGGGAACGATCTCGCTGGAACCGCGAGCGTCATTGCCTGGATGGAGAGTCTGGCGAAAGGCTACGCCTCCGACGAGAAGGTGAAGAAGCTCCTCGACTCGACGACGATTCACGTCTGGCCCCGCGTCAATCCCGATGGCGCGAAGACTTACTTTGCCAAACTCCGCCGCGAGACGACGACCAACGATCAACCGTTCGACGATGATCATGATGGATTGGCCGATGAGGACGGTCCGGATGATTTGGACGGCGATGGATTCATCACCTCCATGCGCATCGAAGATCCGGATGGGGAATACATTCTTGATTCACAGGAGCCCCGGTTGTTGCTGAAGGCTGATCGCCAGAAAGGCGAGCGTGGCGCGTGGCGATTGTTGACGGAAGGTCGTGATAACGACGGTGACTTGGAGTGGAACGAAGATTCGATTGGGGGCGTGAACTTCAACCGCAATTTCCCGTTCGGATTCAAGTTCTTCGCGCCCGGATCAGGTAAGCATCAAGTCAGTGAAGTCGAGACCCGCGCTCTGGCTGACTTCGTCATCGCGCATCCGGAGATTGGAATCGTGTTCACTTACGGCGCTGCGGACAACCTCATCCAAACGCCCAAGGGCGAAGCGCCGAAGCGCCCTCCGGTGGCCCTGCATGAGGGTGACGTCGCCTGGTATCGCGAGCTGGGCAAGGCATGGAGGGAAGGGCTCGGCATCAAGAAGGAACTGAACGGCGCGACGGAGCCGGGGACGTTTTCGGACTGGATGTATTTCCATCGCGGACGCCTCTCGCTGGCGGCGCGCGCGTGGAGTCCGGCGTTGCAACTGGAGCTCGCGAAAGTGAAACCGAAGGACGAAAAGCCCAAGGACGATGCGTCCAAGAAGGACGGCGAGGCGAAGTCTGATGGGGAGAAGAAG
>CAMCCU010000532.1 GCA_945872975.1 Pedosphaera parvula Ellin514 | reverse complement strand
GAAAACCTGCTCTCCGCCAATGATGCTGTTGGCGTACTCGTTTAACTTTGATTCGATGTTGCTGAGTAAATCACTGGGAATCAGGCCCGATGCAGCGAAAAGCAACGTGTCGCTGCTGCCTGAGCCTTCGACTGGGGGGCCATTGGCCGTGAACAGCGATTCATTCGACTGATCAGAAATGCTGCCGATGTCCGGCGTCACCGCGCCCGCGTTCGTCTCGGGTTCAGGGGCGGGAATGGTCGGGTTCTTCGCAGCCTCGACCGTCGTCTCAGGCGAAGATTCCGCCGAGGATTCAGCCACCGTTAAGGCTGCGTTCTCAGGAGAAACTTCCGGAGCTTTTTCCGTCACGGGCGGAGCCGATTCCTGAACCGGTTCACTCGCTCCTGCCGCAGAGAAAACAGGCTCAGCATCTGAACCGAAAACCGGGCTCAAATCCTCCCCGTTCAGACCCGCGAAAATGTCGTCGATTTGGGAGGCGGCCGAGAGGAAATTTCCCTGTCCGTTTTGGACTCCGAAATCCATCGTTTCCACGATGGCAATTTCACCGCCGGGAGGAACCTGGAAGGAAGAGAGCGAAGGGGAAATAGCTCCAGCCATCCCCTCGCCGCTGAGAAGTATCCGTGGCTCCAAAGGATCAACTTCAAATTGTTTTTTTCTGTCCACTTGAGCCCTCCGTCCGGGAAATCCATAGACCCGAACGGCACCTGTTTAACTTGCTGGAGGCGGACGTTAGGCAAACCTCAGAGGCAGGGCAATAAATTTTTCCGAAAACGTCCGCGCTCCAAAATCGAGGCTGAATCTGAAGACCGCCTGGCCGATATTTATCACCTCAAAATGCGTCACCTAAACTCCGGAATACGAACGCCGAAACCGCATCCAGAACACCCGACTTCGGCGACGATAACTGCGCGAGTTTTCGCTCTTCGCTGGCGGAAGATTTCGAGCTCTTGCCAGCGTCGAATCCGCCGCGATTACCGACGCGCGTGTTTCTCGATCATAGCGATCACTTCGTCCACTGTCGCCGGCTTCGCCAGGCACGGATGTTCGCAGATGATGCCGTCATTGTCCTCCACCTGGGACCGCCTTACCGCCGCCGTCAGAAAGACAATAGGTGTTCCTTTGAGCAGTGGATCTGAGTCGATTTGAGCCGCCACATTTCCACCCGGCAGGCGCGGCATGATGATGTCGAGCAGGACAAGATCGGGCTTGAACTCACGTGCGGCGGCCAGGGCGTCCTCCGGCCAGTTTTCCACGCGGACGTCGTAATTTCCAGTATCCTCCAAGTTCAACTTGAGCAGGGTCGTCAGGCTCTTCTCGTCATCCACCAACAGTATTCGTTTCTTTGCCATTAGGATTCTCTTTGTTCTTTGAGCAGGAGAGTCACACGGACACCCGTGCCATTTGGTTTGTTTCGGATGCTGATGGTGCCGCCATGCAATTCCACAATCTTTCGCGACACCGGCAGCCCCAAGCCCGTCCCAACGCCCGTGGGTTTGGTCGTGAAAAAAGGATCGAAAATCTTCGCCAAATGCTCCTCCGGAATTCCGCTGCCGGTATCCTCCACCTCGGCGACCACCGCAATATCACCAACCCAGAGATGCGCGGAACTGCGTGAGCCTTCGCTATGCGTCGTCTCGGTCATCTGCTTGGCGAACGTGCGGACAGTCAGCGTTCCGCCGTCTGGCATGGCGTGCGCAGCGTTTACAAAGATGTTTACGAACACCTGCTGAATCTGGGTCTTGTCCACCGCCACCTTGGGCAGCATCACAGCCATGTCTTTCACCAGCTCGATCCGGTTCTTGTTCAGCTCGTGGCGAACCATCTTCAGCGTGTCCGTGATGAGCTGATTGAAGTCCTCCGGTTTCACTGCCAGCTGCTTCGAAGCGGCAAAATCGAGCAAACCCCGCGTAATAGAGTCAGCCCGGGTAATCGCCTCCTTCATCTCCTGCAGCACCATCGCGACGTTCTCGTCTCCCCCCGGCAGCTTCTTGGAGAGGTAATTGATGCCCATCTGTATGATCGCCAGCGGATTCTTCACCTCGTGTGCGACGCCGGCGGCCAATGTCCCGATGGATTCCATCTTCTCCGCCTGGATCAACTGAAGTTGGGCAGACTTGAGATCCTCGTTCGACTTACGAAGCGCGGCCTCGCTCGCGGCCAGCTCATCATTCTTGCGCTGGAGCTGCAGCTCGAACCGCTTCTGCGCCGTGGTATCCCAGAAGATGCACTGCGTGCCGAGCACTCGCCCTTTCGCATCCAGAATGGGCGTCTTCACCACATGCACGTACATCTTCTCGCCGTCAGGCGCGACGTTCTCTTCGATGGTTTCAAAGATCCGGCCGGTGCGAATGACTTCGCGGTCGTCCTGCTGAAACTTCTTAGCGAGCTCCGGCGGGTAAAAATCGAGGTCTGTCTTCCCGATGATTTGATCCAGCGGTTTGCCGAGGAGCTGGCAAAATCGCTGGTTCGCAAACGTAAAGCGCTCCCCGAGATCTTTCCTGAAAATATTCTGCGGCAGATGCTCGACCAGCGAATGATAGAACGCCTCGGAACGAACCAGCTTCTGCTCCGCGACATGTCTTTCAATCGCGTGGCGGATGGAGCGCCCGAGGATGTGCGAATCCAGCCCGGTCTTGAACAAGTAATCCTGGGCGCCTTCGCGAACAGCGCTGGCTGCGAGCGATTCATCGTCCAGGCCGCTTAACACGATGATCGGAACGGTCGGGGCCGCAGAATGCAGCTCGTGTAAGGAATCCAGATTCCGGCTGTCGGGCAGGGAGAGATCGGTGAGCACCACATCGAAAGACTCTGCCGCGAGCTTCGCCAGGGCCTCATCGATCCGCGAAGCAACTGTCAGCACGAAACCGCCGCCGGAAATCTCCTTGAGCAACTCACGCAGCAACCGCACGTCCGCAGAGTTGTCTTCGACCAGCAGGATTTGAATTGGTTTTGAGTCCACGCTGTCTGTCGTGAACCTCACCCCATTGCTCCGGCTCACGCGCTATTACTCCGCTAGGAAACCACGCCATCACCTCGCCGACGAGCAATAAGTGCCACCCGTCAGCGGGGTGTCGTGAAGCTCACATTTGCACCCAGCGCTTCGCCTTCATCTCAAATCGCGGAAGCGATCCCGGCGCAACCGCCGTAACCGGGATGCGCAGGTTGAAGGCGGTTTGCAGCGCGCGCTCAAGCTCCTCAGCAAACGCCGCCGCATTCGCGACCGACGCCAACGGCTCGGCCTGGATGGATATCTCCGCCAGGGAATCTGTGCGCTGAACCAAGACCTGATATTCCGCCACGCCGCCATGGGCGCGCAAAATCTCCTCCACCGAACTCGGATAAACATTCACGCCACGAATGCACACCATGTCATCCGTGCGCCCCAGGATGCCGCCTTCCAGCGCCAGCTCGTTTCGACCGCATTCGCAGTGGGAATCGAGCGCCGACCTCACCAGGTCACCCGTACGATACCGAATCAGCGGTGAGCCCAAACGGCCCAGGGTCGTAAGAACCAATTCCCCTGCTTCGCCCGACGGGACATGCTGGCCCGTGGCCGGATCAATAATCTCCGCGATATAGGCGCCCTCCATCACATGCAACACGCCGGGACGAACGGGACACTCATAAGTCACCGGACCCACCTCCGTCATCCCGTGATGATCCTGAACTCGCGCACCGGGCCAGAGAGCCTCCAGCCGGGCTCGCGTGCCGGGGATGCTTCCGCCCGGTTCCCCGGCAACGATCAGCGTCCTCACTGCGGAAGTTCCGAGATCAATCTTCTCCGGCGCCGCGACCTCCGCCAGATGCAGCGCATAAGTGGGCGTGCAGCAGAGAACGGTCGCACGATGATCCATGATCGCGCGCACTCTTGCCACCGTGCTCATGCCGCCGCCCGGCAGACAACGGCAACCCAGCTTTCCTGCTGCTTCAAACGCGAGCCAGAACCCGAGGAACGGCCCAAAGCTGAACGCGAAAAACACCGTGTCATCGCGGGT
>CAMCCU010000531.1 GCA_945872975.1 Pedosphaera parvula Ellin514 | reverse complement strand
TCCTCGCTGCAGGGCAAGTTCACTGAATACTCGGCCCGCTTTGAGCACGTGGATTCGCTGGGCATCGCCAATCTGTCGCTCATCGACAGCGTCGAGATTCACGAGCTGATCCACGCAGTGCGCGCGGCGCGGCCTGGCGATGACGCGGCACCGGACTTCCTGGTGAACGACGATCCGGACGTGGCCAGTTTCCCAGACCGATTGTATCTGAGTGATGGAACCATCGCGATCGTCAATCCGGCGACGAGCCCCGCCGTCGATGGACAGGCCTCCTTCAACGATCTCCAGGTGCAACTGACGGCGACGATGTCCTCGGGGTGGAATTATTTCCGGATGCCGAATCCAGGTCCGAACTTCCAGCTCCACCGGGTGGTGCGTTCGGACGGACGCGAACTGCGCGTCGGCGACAATGTCTGGACGACCGACCGCAGCTTCCCCTCGGCGCAGGCGGGCGCGCTCCGTGAGCATCTGCTTCATCTGCTGGACTTCGATGGCACCGGTTCCTACACGCTCTTCTTCCGTTCCGAAGACAGCATCGCGCCCGCCGTGCTCGACCTCGTGGACGTGCTGCCGAATCCGCAGACGAACGCGGTCGACTTCGTGGATGTGGTCTTCTCGGAACCGATCAGCCTGAGCACCTTCGATTATCAGGACGTGACTCTCACGCTGGATGGAGGAGCGAACTTGGTGAACAGCTCGGTCACCATCGCACTGGTTGCCAACAGCACGTATCGCATTAGTGGCCTCGTTGGTCTGACCGTAGCAGATGGTAACTATGAACTGAGAGTTCTGGCCGGCGGCATTCTCGACCTAGGCGGAAATGCCGTCACCAATTCCATCGCGCAAAGCTGGGCCAAGGGAACGGTCGCGCCCGTCATCGTTTCGCTCGAGAACGTTTCACCGGACCCGCGCAACACGCCGGTCTCGACGTTGGACGTGGTGTTCTCGCAACCGGTCGACCCGGCCACGTTCGATGCGTCGGACGTGACCTTGACCCGCAGCGGCGGGGCGAACCTCAGCGGTGCGCTCACCGTGACGGCACTCTCTGGAACTACCTTCCGCATTGGCGGCCTCGCTGAGGCGACCGCTGCTTCCGGGGCCTACCTCCTCACCATTCAAGGCGCGGGCGTGCAAAGCATCGGCGGCAATCCCGGCGCAGGAATTCGTTCCGAGGAATGGCAGATGGACGCGACTGGCCCGACGGTGTTGGCGGTGGAACAATTGTCCGACACGACGCGTAGCATTGTGGTGCAGTCGCTGGACGTCACCTTCTCGGAAGCCATCGATCCCGCTTCGTTTGATTACCGAGACATCGCGCTGACTCGCAACGCCGGCGCGAACTTGATCACCGCCGCCGCGCAAGTGACGCCGTTGAGCGCGTCCTCTTATCGCATCAGCAACTTCAACTCATTGGTAGGCGTTGAAGGTAATTACGTCCTGACGGTCAACGCGACCGCCATCAGTGACCTCGCCGGCAACGCGGGCGCTGGTTCCGGTGCCGAGACGTGGGTCATGGATGTCACCGTTCCCTCGCGCCCGTTGAATCTGGCGATTGTCCCAGACCGTGGCGTCTCCGCGACTGACGGCCTGAGTAACACGAACATGCCCACGCTGAATGGGACTTTGAGCGAGAGCAATCTGACGGTGCGGATCTTCGACGTGACGCGCGGCACGGACTTCGGCGAGGCGACCGTCAGCGGCACGACGTTCAGCCGCGTGCTGGATCTGGTTGGCGCGGGAAATCATCGTATCCGCACCTACGCGGTGGACGCGGCGGCGAATGTGTCCGCCGACACCCTCTTCGATGTGTTTGTGGATTTGCAGCCGCCGGTGATCGGCCTGTCTCCCGTGCTGCCGACGCCGCGCAACACTGCCGTCACCTCGATTGAGGTGAGGTCCTCCGAAGCTCTCAACACCAACACGTTTACCTACGCTGATCTGAAACTGACGCGCGACAATGGTACTAACAATCTGATCACAAACACGGTCACGATCTCGTTCGTCTCCAGCAATCAGTATCGCATCAATGGGCTGGCAACCTTGACCGACGCCCCGGGAAATTATCTCCTGACGCTGGACACGACAGGCATCGAAGACCGGGCCGGCAATGGCGGCGCCACCATCCTGTCCAACGCGTGGCAACGATTGGGAATCAACTCCGCGCCGCAACTGGTTTCCATTCCCAATCAATCCATTCCCGAGGGGAACCTCCTGACCTTTACTGTGGCGGCGACCGACGCGGACATCCCCACGAACGTGCTCACGTTCAGCCTGGAGGCCGGTGCGCCCAGTGGTGCCGCCATCGATGCGAACACCGGCGTCTTCACGTGGACGCCAACCGAGTTGCAAGGTCCGGGCTTCGCATCTGTCACGGTGCGCGTGAGCGACAACGGCGTGCCGGGCATGAGCACCACGCGCAGCTTCTTCATCACCGTCAGTGAAGTGAACGAGCCACCAGCCTTGGCGGGCATTACGAATCAGGCAACCTACGTGGGAACTCCATTGAACGTCCTGAACTTCGCCTCCGACCCGGATCTTCCGACCAACCAACTGACGTTCACGCTGGCCGCTGGAGCTCCGGCGGGTGCGCGCATTCATCCGACGAGGGGCACGTTCACCTGGTCACCGCCTCCCGCCGCAGCCGGCACCACGAACCAGATCACCGTCATTGTCACCGACAACGGAAACCCGCCCTTCGCCGACGCAAAGCCATTCACCGTCATCGTCGGCGATTTCCTCGATTTGTCTCTCGGCTTCGCCATCGTGCAGGCGGGGCAAACGGGCAGTGTGCCCATGACCCTGTCGGGCAATGTAGGTCCAACCAGCCTGACCTTCGCGCTGGCCGTGCCCTCGACCCAGCTGACCAATCTCTCCCTGCAAAATCCGGCACCACAAACGGGGACGCTCTCCATCGAGCCTGCGGGCGGAGATTCCTACCTGATCAGGATCAGCGCGATTCCAGGGCAGGTTCTCTCGCGAGCTCAGCCCTTGGGTCAACTGGAGTTTACCGCTGTGCCCGGCCAGGTCTCCGCGTTCGTTCCCTTGCGGCTCTCGAACTTGAGCGCCGATCAAGCCAACGGCGAACCGGTGCCCAAGCCACTGACGCACGATGGTCGAGTGGCGGTGATTGGCCTGGCGCCGCTGGTTGAAGCGCTTCTCTCAGCGAACGAGGCGCGCACCGTTGTCCTCTACGGCACGCCCGGCAAAAACTACGCCGTGGAACGCGCGACAAATCAGGTGAATGCGCCTTGGACGCTCTTCGGGCAGAGCCGGCTGACGAATCAATTCCAGCGATTCGACGCCGGACGAACGAACCAGACGTGGTTCTACCGGGCCAGAGAGCAATAACTCATCGAGCGCGAAGGCGTAAAGTCCAGAAATTCGAATGAGGCGAATTCATGCGGCTTCTCGATAATAGCAGTGCATGGTCTGCCGAGTGTCGGTGGCAAAAAACCCGTCGGGCCGGGAAACGATTGATTGGCTGGTATTCGCGAGCAACGTAAGGAGTCATTTTGGTCATTCTCCGGACCGTTCTGAGTTATCCGTTTACGTTCCTTCCACTACGCCATGATCTCGCCCCGGAAGTGCTGGCGCTGCGCCACCTACTGATGGTGCTCAAACGGCAGATGGGCACCCTCCTCACCTTCACCGACGAGGACGGCCACGCGCGCCACTTCACCTGACGCACCATCCAGACGTGGTTCACCCGCTACCAGAAGCACGGCGTGACCGTGATGCAAAACAAGGCCCGCTCCGACCGGGGCAAGACCGGCAAGGTGTCGCTGGAGGATGTGTTGGAGGCGATCCGCAAAGTCCTGCCAAAAGCGCACGGCAGGACGCCCACCCTGGCCACGAACCTGCCGCCGCTGACCGCGAATGCCTGGCGCGAGTTCACGATTTCGTTCGCGGCATTGGGGTTGGTGAATCAGGCGGACTTCAATGGCTTCTATCTTCAGGACCGGACAGGCACGGCTCAGCCGTCGTTCTACATTGAT
>CAMCCU010000530.1 GCA_945872975.1 Pedosphaera parvula Ellin514 | reverse complement strand
CAGAAAGCGGGAACCAACCGTCAGGCAGCCTTCCGGATACTTCGTCGGTCGTTCGATTCCGCTTCAGCTGTCTCCCGTTCAGCCGCGCGAACATACCGGCTCACGAAGAAGAGATAGGTTGCTGGAATCGCGAAACCCAGCAGGACAATTATGGACTCGCTCAATGTAATCATAGCCATGTTCTTTCTTGTTTCAGGGTCACGCACCCATCCGCACCGCTTGGGCGGAATCGTGCTTGAAGGAAGAATAACGGCGTTGCTCCTCAACGCTTATCCACTGTTGGCCACCTAAAGACATTTCTTGCCCTGAACATGGCGAAGCGCGCTCGTCAGGCTGTCGCTCCAGCGTTGATCGGGGTCCGCGCAGGGAGCAGAATCCGAGCATGTCGTCACCGGTCACATCTGTGGCTTTTTTGCCGTCTCGTATTCACGGGACGGGCGGATTCGCGACCGTCAACTTCATCAAGGGTGGCAGAGTGATCGAGTATGTCGGGGAGCGGATCGACAAAGCGGAATCCCTCAATCGCTGCGAGGCGGGGAATCAATGCCTCTTCCATCTGGACGAGCATTGGGACCTCGACGGGAATGTTTCCTGGAATCCCGCCCGCTTCCTCAATCACAGCTGCTCGCCGAATTGCGATGCTGAGTTGATCGAAGGACGGATATGGATCGTGGCCCGGCGCGACATCGCGGCGGGCGAGGAGTTGACCTTCAACTACAGCTACGACTTGACCGACTTCCGGGAGCATCCCTGCCGCTGTGGTTCATCAACGTGTGCAGGATTCATCGTTGCTGAAGATCTTTTCGAACATGTCAGGGGCCGCTAGAAACCCCCGCCAATTCAGCTCCTGCCGTTGAGTCCGAAGCTAGCCGGCAACCGCCCGCTCAAAGGTAACCTTCATGTAACCGTCCCGTCGTTGTTCTCGCGGCTGTTCGGGAGTAATTGATCGTGCATGGCTCAAAAAGTTTTGGTGGTGGATGACGAGGCGGACATCGTCGAGTTGCTCAGCTACAATTTGCACCTCGACGGCTTCGATGTTGTTTGCGCGGCGAACGGGATGGACGCGCTGAACAAGGCACGCCAGCATCTTCCCGAATTGATCATCCTCGACTTGATGCTGCCGGACATGGACGGCTTCTCCGTCTGCGAAATCCTCCGGTGCCAGCCATCGACCGCAGACATCCCCGTCATTTTCCTCACCGCGATGGCCGGCGAAATCCCCCGGCTGCATGGCTTCGAAGTCGGGGCCACGGACTACTGCGTCAAACCGATCCGGACCCGCGATCTGCGCGACCGTGTGAAGAGCATCCTCGAAGGGAAGGCCGCCAAGATCAGCGCGGCGGAGGCAGAAACCGCCCACGCGGACGCTCGCTAATCTTCGACTCACTCAACGGCCAAACAGGCGCTCGGCGGAGCGAACGTCCTCTGAGATCTGTTCCTTCAGTGCATCCAGGGACGGAAACTTTTGCTCGTCACGAAGACGCTCCACGAACGTGATCTCCATCTCTTGCCCATAGATCTCCTCCTCGAAGCCAAGAAGATGGACCTCCACTCGAAGCTCTGGCACCGCCGAGGAAACCGTGGGGCGCATCCCGATGTTCAGCACCGCGCGGAACCATCGCTCCCCCACCTGCGCTCGCACGGCGTATACGCCGTTGGGCGGAAGCATCATTCCCTTGACGTCCAGATTCGCCGTCGGGAAACCCAGCTTGCGACCAAGCTGATCCCCCTGCACCACGGCGGCTGCCAGGGAGTAGCAGCGGCCGAGCATCTGGCTTGCGGCATATAGATTTCCCGTGCGAATCGCCTCGCGGATGCGCGTGCTGCTCACCACATCACCATCCAGCGCCACCGCCGACAATCCATGCACGACGAAGCCCAGCTCCTGCCCCAACTGATTCAGCAACGCAACGTTGCCGCTGCGTTTGCGGCCGAAAGTGAAATCGCTACCCACACAGACGCCATAGAGCTTCCCGAAGTCACCCGCCAGCATGCGGACAAATTCCTCGCCGGTGCGCTGGCTGAACTTCTCGTCGAAGCGGATCAGCCAGGTCGCATCCACGCCCAGCGCGTCCAACGTCCGCAACTTCTGCGACAAGGACTGGATGGAAGGCGGAACGCGATCCGGCGCGACCACGGCGTTGGGATGACGGTCGAAGGTAATCACCACCGCCAGGCCGTCCTGCTGCTGGGCATCCGCCATCGCCCGGCGAATCACCTGTTGATGGCCGAGATGAACCCCGTCAAACACCCCGATGGCCACGCACACCTTGCGTCCGCCTGTGATTAATTCCGACGCCGACTGAATGACATTCACGGACTTGAGGATAGTGCTCGGCCCCATGGCAGGCGATAGAGAAGTCCTTGCTCCCAAGTCGGGAGACCTCTCGACAATTCTTCATGTCGTTACTCGCCCGCTTAAGGTGCCAGCGGCAACTTAAGGCATACGGCTTCCTGGTCGTTGCGCACGAGCAAGACGTCGCCCGACAGCGCGATGGGATTCCACGTCTTCGAGTTGAACACCCGCAGGCGCGCGAGTTCATTCGGCGCTTCCGGCGTCGGACGCAACAGCACGATCTCGCCGGACTCCGCCATCAGCAGATACAGCGCTCCCACGAGCAGTCCCTGGCCATGTCCGTATCTCCCCTCCTTCCACCGCTGCGATCCGTCCGCCAGATTCACGCACGCGAGAATGCCATCATCGAGACCGTAGAGAGACCCATCACGCGCGAAGATGTGCGCGAATTTCGCCTTCATGCGCGGCGATTTCCACACGAGTTGAGCGGAGAGAGTTCCCGTTGGGCCTTGCGAGAACTCCAGCAGTTGCGCGCCTACGCCGTAGCCGCTGGAGAACAGAACACGGTTGCTGGCGACCATCACCGGCGAGGAGCACACCACGTTGCCGTTGCCCCAGGGCCGTTCCCAAAGCGTTGCGCCCGTCGCCGGATCGTGGCCGGAAATGGATCCGTCGTTGAACGCCAGTAATTGTGACACGCCGGCAAGTGAGGCAAGGGACAGCGAAGCGTAGCTCGGAGTCGCCGCGCCACCCGTCCACGCTGGCTCTCCATTCGTCATCCGGTAGGCGTGAAGCGATTGCCTCGCGCCTTCGCCTCCATGGACGACGACGAGCCCATTCACCACCAGCGGCGAACTAGTGCATCCCCATTCCAAAACTTTGCCGCCCGATTCCCTGACAACATCGCGCGTCCAAACCAACCGCCCATTGGCGAGCTCGAAGCAGTTCAAAATCCCCGTCGCTCCGAAAGTGAATACCCGGTTGCTCACGACGGTTGGCGTCGCGCGCGGGCCTTCACCACCGATGACCGTGGCATAGCGCGCCTTGTCTGCATGCAGCCAGACCTGAGGGCCGCCCGCCAGGTCGTAGGCGACCACACACTCCTGCTCACCGCGCTGCTCCTGCGTGATGGCAAGTCCGCCCGCAATGGCGAATCCCGAACACGCCGCGCCGACTCGCTGGCGCCAGACAACTTTTGGCGGATGCGATGTCCAATTGGTCTCAAGTTGAGGACCGCTCAACACGCCGTCGCGATTGATGCCCAGGAACTGGGGGAAGCCAGGATCGGTTGGCCCATTGGATGGCTGGATGACTGCGAAATGATTGGTTCGATCCCCAGTGAGGATACGGCTCTTCGCCCAGCGCAATTCGAAAATCGGAATCAGATCACCCGTCGTCCCTCGCGCACGGAAAAGGGAGAAGAAGACTACAATGGAGACCACCAAACCATAGGTAACGCTCAACCGCAGCCGGCTCGGCGCCCGGGAAAGAAACGTCCACCACACCAGCAACAGAGAAACGCCGACAGTGAAGACCTGAGCTGCGACGAGGTTGCGTTTCTGGAAAGCCCATTCGCCTCTCGCCTGAACGAACAGAATGGCGCCGACCATCAACACTCCGAGAGCGACTCCCGGCCACCAACGAACGCCGCCCGAGCCAGTTGGTTTTTCCGTGGGACTTGAATCAGCCATGCCACAGC
>CAMCCU010000529.1 GCA_945872975.1 Pedosphaera parvula Ellin514 | reverse complement strand
AGGACGAAGACGGGGATGACCTGCTCCGCGCGGCTCGCTGCTTCCGACAACGCAACGTTGTCGGACACCCGCAAATCACGACGAAACCAGTGGATGACTTTCTTCACGCGGCGAAGTTAGCAGGCGCGCGAAGAATCGCAAAACAGAGCCGCTCAGCAGACGGACGCAGCGCGCCCCGGTTTATCAATGTTCCTGGATATAGATGTCCTTGAACCACACGTCCACGTCCTGACCGCCATGAACCTGGAGCGCGAACTTGCCCGAAGGACGGCCGGGATCATTCTTCAAAACGGCGCTCTTCATTCCGTTGACCGTGACCACGATGTCACCGCCGCGCGCGGTCACCGACATCTCATTCCACACGCCGGGCTTGTACCATTTCGTCACGTCCTCCGGTTTCGGCTGCGAAACCCAGGACCGACCGTTCGTCTCATAAAGCCCGCCAGCATCCTTGTCCGGATCGATCTCCGCCTGGAATCCCGTGACACCACTAAAGCCCTTCTCGGCGACGCGAAAGTAGAGCCCGCTGTTTCCCTTCACCGCCTTATACTTCAGGCGCACGGTGAAATTGGTGTAATCGCGATCCGTCACCAGATGCCCGAAGTCCTTCTCGGATTTCACATTGGTGGCATGGAGCGCATTTCCCTCCACCTTCCACTGGCCTTTCCCAATGACATGCCAGCCCTGCATCGACTTGCCGTCCCAGAGCGAGCGCCAGTCAGCGGCCGGAGCAGTCAGGGGCGAGGAGACAACGAGAGCAATGAGCAGTGTGAGCAAGGATTTCATGCGCGAAGTATGGAACGGCGCGGGCATGGACATCAAGTCTGTCGCGAGCCGGACAAAATCCGGCTCCATTCCGAATAACTGCTTGCCTGACACGTCGGACTTGGAACTATTACATGCTCATGATTCACCCGTCGAACACGACCACCCCCCGCGCCATGAATTCCACCCGTCTCCTCCCGACGCTTCTCCTGGCCATTGCCAGCCAACTGCTCACACCCCTCTCCTCCTCCGCGCAGAACACAAACGCGCTGGAGTTTCGCGATGGCGATCGCGTCGTGATGATTGGCGACACCTTCATCGAACGCGAACGCGAGCATGGGCTGATCGAGTTCCTCGCCACGACGCAGTTCCCGGATCGCCATGTCACCTTCCGCAACCTCGGCTGGAGTGGCGACACGCCGCAGGGACAGTCCCGCGTCGGCTTCGACCACAGCAGACCCGCCGCCGAATGGTTCAAGCAGTTGACCAACTCCATCGCGCAACTCAACCCCTCGGTCATCTTCCTTGGCTACGGCATGGCCAATTCGTTCCAGGGCGAACCGGGCCTTCCGCGCTTTATTTCGGACCTGACGAAGCTGATGGACGCCATCCAGCAGAACGCCGGGACGAACGCCTTGCGCTGGGTTGTCTTCAGCCCGGCGCCGCATGAAAAGCTGCCAGCTCCGCTGCCGGATCCGGCGAAGCACAACGCCCAGCTCGCCACCTGCACCAAGGCGCTCAAGGAACTCGCAGCGCAGCGCAAGACGCACTTCGTGAATCTCTACGAGCCACTTACCAAGGCTTCGACTCCTGCCAACGCGACCCAGCGCGTCGCACCCATCACCGACAATGGGATTCATCTGAACGCCCTCGGATATCGTCTCGCCGCAGATACGATGCGCTCGAGCCTCGGCTGGAATCGCCGCGCGTGGCGTTACTCCATTACGCCCGGTGGAAAAATCCGCGACGGCAGCAACGGCGGGAAAGCGACCGACATCCAGATGGATACCAACCAGCTCAGCCTCACGTTCAAGACGGACCGCCTGGACCTACCTCCCTGGCTTGATGGCGAAGTGCCCGCGCAACTCCTCCCGCAGGCGAGTCGCTTCCAGATTCTCGGACTCAAGCCCGGCATCTACGACGTCTCGATCGACGGCAGCTTCATCCAAAGCACCTACCCAAGCAACATGGTGAACGGCGTCATCTTCGCCGGCGGCCCACAGCTCGCGCAGGCAGAAGAGCTGCGACAGACCATTCTCAAGAAGAACGAACTCTTCTTCCATCGCTGGCGTCCGCAGAACAACACATACCTCTTCCTCTTCCGCAAAGGCGAGCAGGGCCAGAACGCGAAGGAGATTCCGCAGTTCGATCCGCTGATTGAAGACCAGGAAAAGAAGATCGCCAGCCTCCGCACGCCGCTTCCGCATAAGATCGGCGTCGTGGCGAACCCCGGCGAAGCCCGCCCCACGCCTTCGCTCGTGAAACAGAAACCAACCGCGAGACCCATCGACCTCACGCCGATGCCGCACCCGCAATTCGACGTCGATCCGAATCTCGAAATCACGCTCTACGCTGAGAACCCGCTGCTCGCGAAACCGATTCACATGAACTTCGACGAGCGCGGCCGCCTCTGGGTCGCCAGCAGCGAGGTCTATCCGCAAATCAAACCCGGCCAGACCGCCACCGATAAAATCATCATCCTCGAAGACACCGACGGCGACGGCAAGGCTGAGAAGTCCACCATCTTCGCCGACGGCCTGCTCATTCCCACCGGCATCCTGCCGGGCGACGGCGGCGTCTACATCGGAGCCAGCACCGAGTTGCTGCACATGAAGGATACCGATGGCGACGGCGTGGCCGATCAGAAGAAAGTCGTCCTGAGCGCGTTTGGGACGGAAGACACCCATCACATCCTGCACACGCTGCGTTGGGGCCACGACGGCCAGCTCTACATGAACCAGAGCATCTACATTCACACGCACGCCGAGACGCCCCACGGTGTCATCCGCCTCAACAGCGGCGGCATCCTGAATCTCCGCGTGCCCACGATGGAGCTCGGCGTTCACATGAAGGGACTCGTCAACTCCTGGGGCCACATCGTCGACGACTTCGGCCAGTCGTTCGCCACCGATGGCGCCGGCGGCGAGGGCATCAACTGGGTCATCCCTCAGGCCATGTATTTCACCTACGCCGGAGCGCGCCGCATCATCAACAGCGTCAGCCCGGGTTCGTATCCGAAGTTTTGCTCGCTCGAAATGATCCGCAGCCCGCACTTCCCTGACGACTGGCAGGGCAACCTCATCACCTGCGATTTCCGAGCACATCGCGTCGTCCGCTTTGCCATCGACGAAAAAGATTCCTCCTACGTCACGCGCGAAATGCCGGACATCGTCCGCACCAAGGACGTTGCCTTCCGCCCGATCGACGTCAAGATCGGACCCGACGGCGCCCTCTACATCGCCGACTGGTCGAACCCGATCATTCAGCACGGCGAAGTCGACTTCCGCGATCCGCGCCGCGACCACGAGCACGGCCGCATCTGGCGCATCAGCCACAAGGGCCGCAAGCCCGTCGCGCCGCCGAAGCTCGACACCGCCACGACGCCTGCGCTGCTCGCCAATCTTTCGTCGCCCGAACTCTTCACCAAGGAACAGAGCCGTCGCCTGCTCAAGGAACGCGGCGTGGCGATTCTCCCGGAACTCAAGTCGTGGACGGAAAAACAAAGCGTCGAACAGAATCAGCTCGAAGCTCTCTGGCTGCATCAGGCCATTGACATCGTGGAACCGAAACTCCTCGATCAATTGCTCAATGCGAAGGAAGGCAAAGTCCGCGCCGCCGCCGTCCGCACGCTCGCCTTCTGGCAGGAACGACTCCCCGCGACCGCCCCCTGGCAAGGCTGGTCCCCTGCTCCGCTCCCGCTGGCTCGCGCTGAAATCTCCACCGCACGCACGCTCGATCTTCTCGCCGCGCGCGTCGCCGATGAACATCCTCGCGTCCGGATGGAGGCCCTCCGCGCCCTCGCCCGCATTCCATCTGCACGCGCCGCCGAACTCGCGCTCAGCGTTCTCAACAAGCCGCTCGATCCGAAACTCGAATACGCCCTCTGGCTCACGATCAACGATCTCGCTGAACCCTGGCTGACCGCGCTCAAGTCCGGCGCGTGGAAGATCGAGGGACGCGAGAAGCAGCTCGAATACGGCCTCAAAGCCATCGAGCCTGCGCAGGCCAGCG
>CAMCCU010000528.1 GCA_945872975.1 Pedosphaera parvula Ellin514 | reverse complement strand
GGCTATCTGTTCACCGTGCTCGCCGCGTTCACCGTCATCTCGGTCGTGCTGCGCGCAACGGACATCGAGGACATCAGCGGCCTGGCCGGCTTGAATCAACGTTCGCCGTTGCTGGCTGGAGCAATGACGCTGGCGATGGTCTCGCTCGCGGGCGTTCCGCCGCTGGCCGGGTTCTTCGGGAAGTTTCTGCTGTTGAAAGCGGCGATTGAACAGGGTTCCACCTACTACTGGCTCGTTGGTGTGGCGCTCATCGGAGTGGTCATCTCGCTCTACTATTATTTCGGAATCATCCGCGCCATCTACTGGTCCAAAGATCCCGCTGATTTGTCTCCCCTGACAGTGTCTCTGCCGCTGAAGTTTTCCCTCGGCGCCTGCGTCGCCGGCATGCTTTACCTCGGCATCTATCCAAGCACCGCGCTGAACCTCGTGACGGTCGCCGTGCGGGACTGGAAGTAAGCCGGTCGGGCTTCCACCTTTCGCTTGAGCCTTCGGGTTGATGGTGGTCATGGTATCGCCATGGCAAGAGCTTGTTTCCTCGTTTGGATCGCAGCGCTGCTTCTCGTTGGGTGCAAGACTCCCAACAACACCAGCGATCACGGCTGGCTGAGGCATCGTTTGCAGGCAGCTCAAATCACCTCGCTCAATCTGCCTGACGGACGCCAGTTCGACGCCTCTGCGCTGCTCCTGCTCGACTCCGGTGAACTGCTGACCATGCGCAATCAGCGCGACTCCATTCTCTATCGCATCGACCTGCTGCCCGGCGGGCGCGAGGCGAACCTGGTGCCTTACAACGATTGTTTCTCCACCAACCGCCTTCGAGAACTGGCGGGCGACGACAAGGCGTTCGATGCTGAAGGTATCGCCCGCGACGACCAGGGCCGCTTCTACATCTGCGAAGAGCGTCGGCGCTGGATTATCCGCTGCGACCCGCGTTCCGGTAAAACGGATCGACTGCCGATCGATTGGGAACCGGTGAAGGATTACTTCAGCTCCTTGGACTCGAATGCCTCGTTCGAAGGCATCGCCATCGGCAACGGCAAGCTTTACATCGCCAACGAGCGCAGTTCTGCCGTCATCATTGAGGTGGATCTGGCGAGCGCAAAGGTGAAGAAGAACTTCGTCGTGCAGCCGGCCAAGAGCAGCTTTTTCGGACTGCATTACTCAGACCTCTGTTGGTTTGAAAATCAGCTCTGGGTCCTCTGCCGCCAGCATCGTGTGGTGTTGAAAGTGGATCCTGCGACGCGGCGTGTGCTGGCCGAGTATGACTACGGCGACATCGAGGAGAGTCTTGGCTATCGCACGGGGTTGCCGGTCGGCTTGATGGAAGGACTGGCGGTCAGCAAGGATTCGATCTGGATTGTTACCGACAACAACGGCAACCCGCGCGGGAAGACCGGCAACGACATCCGTCCGACGCTGGTGCGCTGCCCGCGACCGGACCGGGAGTGAACAGCTGCCAGTTCGCGGTTCAGCGATTGAACACCTGGCCGACGAGATAACCGGCCCACACCGCGATGAGGCACGCGACCACGGACAGCGCGATGTTCGCGCCCGCCTGGGAGACACTTCCGGCCTGGATAAGTTTCAGCGTTTGCAGGCTGAACGAGGAGAACGTGGTGTAGCCGCCGCAGATGCCGACCATGAAGAACTGCGCGGCGAGAGGGCTCAGTTTCGGATGCAATCGTCCTTCACTGGAAGCGAGCGCGCCGAGCAGGCCGATGACGAACGAGCCGGAGATGTTCACGAGGATTGTCCCCCACGGAAACGCGTCGCCAAAACGCTGGCCGATGAGCCCGGCGATCCAGAAGCGCCCCATTCCACCGAGCGCGCTGCCGATGCCGACTGCGAGATAAGCCATCGCTTTGTCCACGGGCCGGATTCTGCGGGCGGACGTTTCCTTTGCAAGCCGCCTCTGCTCGAACGCCGTGCTACGGGTTCATCCGTTGAAACCGGATGCGCCGGATGTAGCCGTAGTTGCTCTCCGTGATGATCAGGTTTCCGAAGGGGTCCGTGTTCACGCAGCGGACTCGGGAGAGTTTGGCCTGGTTCGGATTCGAGTTGAACCATTCCCCGTCGCCGACGCGGAAGTTGTTCGCGCTGCTGCCGTTCATCCAGCGATGAATGACGCCCGCCGGATCGACATGCCAGATGCGGTTGCCGAGACTGTTGCCCGCGTCATGCTCGCTGATGAAGAAGCCGCCGTTGGGCAGAAACCAGACGCAGCGTGGCAAGGCCAGCGGTGTGTTCACTGCGAGGGCTCCTTCTACGGCGAGACCCTGTGTGCCGTTGCCGGCAATGGGGGTCAACACGCCGTTCGTGTCCATGCGGTAAACCCGATTGGCGAGCCGGTCGCTGACGTAGAGGTCGCCAGTTCGTTCATCACCCGCGATGTTGCCGAGTTCCTTGAAGTCTTTGCGGACGCTGACGATGCCGCCGCTCGGAGTCCATTTGTTCAAGTTGGTGGCGGTGTCGCCGGAGCCGAAATAGATCAACGACTCGTCGCCCTTGACCCAGAATGCGCGTCCATCGCCCAGCGATTGTCCGGTGGAGAACAGGGTGGTCATGATGCCGTTGGTATCCACCTTACGCGCTTTGCCATTCTCGGTGTCGAGAATGTAGAACGTGCCGTCCGCGCCCATCCAGCCGCCATTGGGACTGCTGAGATTCAGGTTGGTCGCGTAGTCAGGCCCATCGCCATTGTCTCCGGCGACATGAGTTCCGGCGTAAGTGTAGAGCCTGCCCTCGGGCGTGACCTTCAGCACCGCCGAACTGCGTTGGTCCACGATCAGGACGTTCCCATGTGGATCGCCGAACGAGATGTGCGGCCGCGAAAGATCCACATTCGTCGCCCATTCTCCCTCGAAGCTCGGCTGCCAATGGCTCGCGTCGGTGCTGGAACGGCCACGGCCCGCGACCGTCTCCAGCACGCCATACGAATCCTGCAGGTTGGTGTAATGGTTCGGCGTGTTCGTGGAGATGTCCACCGAAAGCAGGCGCACGAAGCCGTTGCTCGGCGACATCGCCACACGTGCACGGCCCACAGTGTTCGAGGTGAAAAAGTTCGTGCCCGCGCGCCACGGCTCGGAAAGCGAACCTTTGGTTTGGATCGTCAAAACGCCGGCGGGGTGGGCGTTTGTCCACTGGATGGCTCCCGTGGAATCGAATCCGCTGACGCCTAGATCAGCGGAACGAATAGAACCGGCGCACAGAGAAATGATGGCGAGCAAGCAACGGGTTTTCATGGTGATTGCGATCACGATGGCACGGTTCGGCTTCATCCTCAAAGCCAAACACCTGACTCTTCATGGACGCAGCCATGGGAAACGAAAACGGACACCGGAAATTTCCCGGTGCCCGCTGGAGAAGCTGCTGGGGGACGTTACTTCTTCCGCTTCGGTTGCTTCTCGCTGACCTTGGCGATGATCGTCTCAGAGGGAACGGCGAGGTTCACCGTCACGGTCTTCTCCGCGCCGCTGACTTTCGCTCCCTGCACCAGCATCGCGAGATCCTTGTTTTCCTCCTGGCTCAACGCCGCCAGCGCGAGCAAGCCCTGCAACACCTGCTGCATCTGAGTGGCAGATTCCACGTCGCGTGTGTTGAGCGAGAGGCTCACGAACACCTTGTCAGCCTTTTCACCAGCGCTGATCTGGCCGCTCTTCGCGTTCATCAGGCCGCGTGCCTGCGGCGGAAGTTTTGCGCTCGATTGAAATCCCTCGGCGACGGCGGCGACCAGGAAACCGTCGTCCGCAGCGGCCAGTCCGGGAAAGCTCTGGGACTTGGCGAGGCTCATACCTTTGCCGTTGAGAATGCCGCGAGCCTTCTTCAGCTCCGCGCGAGATTTGCTGAGGAGAAACAGATCTTTGCCGAACGCCGCGCCGAAGACTTCACCTTTGGCCGAGTAGATGGCGTAAGGCTCCTTCTGCAACTTCTCGATGGGCCGTTCGTTCCCGCCGTAGGCCTCGATCTTGTCGATGGCGACCTCGATGGCTTCGGCGAAATTGAACGA
>CAMCCU010000527.1 GCA_945872975.1 Pedosphaera parvula Ellin514 | reverse complement strand
GACGTTTCCGCCCAGATAAGCAAAGCATGGCAACTGGCGTTCAATCGCGCGCCGGAAAAATTCGAGGCGAAGGAAGCTGTTGCGTTTGCGAAGGCGGAAGGACTGCCGGCGTTTTGCCGAGCGGTGCTGAACGCGAACGAATTTCTTTTCATTCCATGAGTGATCTATTTCCGAACTTCAACAGCCCGTTGCTCAATCGCCGCCGGTTTCTCTCGGACGCCGGCATCGGCCTCGGTGCCATCGCGCTGACGTCGATTCTCGGGCGACAAGGTTTGCTCGCCGCGAATCTTGCCGGGAAGGAATCCATTCGTCCGGTCATTGCGCCAGGCAGTCCGTATGCACCGCGCCAGCCGCACTTCACGCCGAAGGCGAAGAACGTAATCGTGATCTTTTCCAGCGGCGGATGCAGCCATCTCGACACGTTTGATTACAAGCCGGGGCTGATCCAGCGCCATGGCCAGCCGATGCCCGGCAACGAGAAGCTCATCACCTTCCAGGGCGAACAGGGCGCGCTGACGAAGAGTCCTTGGGAGTTCCGTCCGCGCGGTCAGAGTGGCAAGATGGTATCCGATCTCGTGCCGAACCTTGGCGCGCTGGCGGATGAGATGTGCTTCATCCACTCCATGCAGGGGAAGACGAACACGCACGGCCCGGGTGAGAACTTCATGTCCACGTGCAACGCGCTCGACGGTTTCCCGAGCATGGGCGCGTGGGTGACTTACGCCCTCGGCAGCGAGGACCAGAGCCTGCCGTCCTATGTCGCGATTCCCGATCCGCGCGGCAAGCCGCAGAACAGCGTGAACAATTGGGGCCCGGGCTTTCTCCCGGCGGCGTTCCAGGGCACGGAGTTCAACGCGACGAATCCGATTCGCAACCTCGCTCGGCCTGGTTCCATTCCGCCGAAGAGCGATGCGGCAACGCGCGGCTTCCTCCAGAAGTTGAACGAGCAACACGCGCAGCGTTTTCCGGGTGACAGCGAACTCGCCGCGCGCATCGCGAGCTACGAACTGGCGGCGCGCATGCAGCTCACCGTTCCGGAGGTGGCGGACCTTTCCAGCGAGCCGGCGCACATTCTCAAGCTCTACGGCGCGGACGAAAGCGGCTCCAAGATGCAGGACACACGAGCGGCTTACGCGCGGAATTGTATTCTCGCGCGGCGGTTGCTGGAGAAGGGCGTGCGTTTCGTGCAGCTCTTCAATGGCGCGTATCAGACCGGCGGCGAAGGCGTGAGCAACTGGGACGGCCACAAACAGCTCTTCAAGGATTACAGCCTGCACGGCCCGGTGCTCGACAAGCCGACGGCGGGATTGCTCATCGATCTCAAGCAGCGTGGTCTGCTGGAGAACACGCTCGTCGTCTGGTGCACGGAGTTTGGTCGCATGCCGACTTTCCAGAAGGGCGCGCAGGGGCGCGATCATAACCCGAGCGGCTTCACCTGCTGGATGGCAGGCGCGGGTGTGAAGAAGGGCTTTAGCTACGGCGCGACGGACGAGTTCGGCTACAAGTCCGTCGAGAACATCGTCACGGTGTACGACCTGCACGCGACCGTTCTCCATCTGCTCGGCCTTGATCACGAGCGCCTGACCTATTACCACAACGGCCTTGAACGCCGATTGACCGACGTGCATGGCGAGGTGGTGCAGGGGATTCTGGCGTGAGGCGTAAAACGTGAAACGTAAAGTCGGCGAGGTCCGGCGCGATTGGGCCTGACTGCCTGTTTACGTTTTACTGATTACGTTTTATTCTGCCGGCCACCAATGTCTGCGGTTCGAATAGTCCTGTTGCTTTTCGCGTTCGCCTCCGCGCTCCCGGCTGCCTTGCGCGAGCCGGTGCATCCGCGGCGCAATGTGGAGGAGTTCGCACCGGTGGAGGCGAAGTTCGTGCGCTTCACGGTTCGCGCCACCAATCGTGGCGAACCGTGCTTGGATGAGTTGGAGGTTTACTCCGCGGATGAAGAATCCCGCAACGTGGCGCTGGCGATGAACGGCAGCCGCGCGACGGCTTCCGGCTCGCTTTCCGGATACGCGATTCATCAGCTCGAAGGCGTCCATGACGGTCGCTATGGCAACGGGCGAAGCTGGATTGCCGATCGGCTCGATGGCGCTTGGGTGCAGATCGAACTGCCGCAAATCACGAGCGTGAACCGGGTCGTTTGGGGGCGGGATCGTGAAGGGAATTTTATCGATCGTCTCGCGACGCAGTATGAGGTTGAGGTTTCCACAGACGCCCGTTCGTGGCGGATCGTGGCCTCTTCGTCGGACCGTGAGCCGCTGCTGATCGGTGCCCAACTCTTGTCCGGCGCCTCCATCGCGCGGTCGCTGGTGAATCGCTTCGCGCCGGTGAGCACCACGCTCTCGGTTGAGGCAGCGCAGCCGCCGAGTGAGTATCGCATCGACGTGTGGCAAACCTCGGACGGATTGCCGGGCAATACCGTGACGGCGATTCAGCAGACGCCGGATGGTTACCTGTGGATCGGCACGCTCAATGGGCTGGTGCGGTTTGATGGTGTGCGCTTCCACGTTTTTGGCGAAGCGTCTTCACTGCCGAACACGCGGGTGCTTTCGTTGCTGGCGGCACGCGATGGCACGTTGTGGATCGGCACGGATGGTGGTGGCTTGGTGAGCTTCCGCGACGGGGTGTTTCACGCGCTGACGCGGAAGGACGGGCTGGCGGCGGACACGGTGACGACGCTGGCGGAGGATCGAGAGGGACAGATTTGGGCTGGGACTTCGGCGGGGCTGAGTTGCTGGCGCGGAGGAAAGATCGGTGGCCAGTCCGGGTCCACGCTGGCACGAGGGTCACCGATCCCGACGGTGGTCGTGGATGGCGAGAACGCGCTGTGGCTGGTGACTGCAAATCAACTCATGGTCCGACGTGGAGGTTCCTCGCTGGCCAGGCCGGCCGGTGCGGACCCCAGTTCTTTCAGCAGCGTGCTGACGGCGGAGGCGGGACGCTCGGGGCAATTGTGGTTCGGCGGAGTCAACGGCTACATCGGCGCGGTGAGCAATGGCACGGTGCAGGTGTTTCGTGAGCAGCCGGGTCAATTGCTTGAAGCGATCTGGACCTTGTGCGAGACGCGCAAGGGTGACCTGTGGGCTGGCACGGCGAACGGCGGATTGCGGCGTTTGCGTGGTGGACGGTTCACTTCGCTGACGACGCAGGAAGGGCTCTCCGATAATTCGGTGCGCTGCCTGTTCGAGGATCGTGAAGGCAATCTTTGGGTTGGAACCGTTGGAGGCGGATTGAATCGCGTGAAGCCGCGCAAGCTCACAACCTTCACGACGCGCGACGGTCTCGCGCACAACGTCGTAATGTCGCTGGCGGAGGATGCGGACGGGACGCTTTGGGTGGGATCGAATTGCGGCGGCTTAAGCGCGCGGCGCAAGGGTGTCTTCGCGCCGTTCAGTGCGAACTATCTGCTCGATAACGAATGCATCTGGTCGCTGCTGCCGGCGCGCGATGGCTCGTTGTGGGTGGGAACATGGGGCGGCGGCTTGTTCCAGATTCGAGACAAGGAGGTGAAGAACTTTCCCGTGGCGCGTCCAGGCAATGACGAGCCGGTGGTCGCGTTGTGCGAGAATCGCGAGGGTGGCTTGTGGCTGGGCACGATGCAGGGTGGACTCCGGTTGTTTCGCGACGGCCAGGTGGATTTTGATTCCGTGACGAATGGTCAGCCCAGGCATCCGGTCACTGCGATGATCCAGGAACCCGATGGCCGATTGTGGGTCGGGACGAGCGGGGGAGGACTGCATCGAATGGCGGGCGGGCGTTCCACGACATTCACGCGGCGCGAGGGGTTGCCGAGCGATTTCATCCGCACGCTCCATCGCGACGGGCGGGGCGTGCTGTGGATCGGGACTGGTGGCGGACTGGCGCGGATGGCGGATGGCAAGCTGACGGCGTTCACTCGAGCGCAAGGGCTGCCAGACGAGGTGATTTCGCAAATCCTCGAAGATGACCGGGGCAACTTCTGGTTTGGTTGCAATCAGGGAATCTTTCGCGTGGCTGG
>CAMCCU010000526.1 GCA_945872975.1 Pedosphaera parvula Ellin514 | reverse complement strand
CTGCGCCTCGGTGGGATCGGTGTGTGGGCCGTACGGCATCGTGTTAAAGAAATTCCAAAACGGAATGCCGCCCGCCAGCGAATCACGACGCATCACCTCGAGGTTGCGGCAGTAATTGTCGCGACCGTCGGCGTCCGGCTTGAAGATTGGATAGTGATCCATGCTGAGCACGTCTGGCTTCACCTCGCTCATGAAGCGCGCGACGTGTTCGTCGTAATCCTTCGTCCCGAGCTGGGCGGGCGAAGCGTAGTTCGGAAAGAGGTTGATGTAGGAAAGCTTCCCCGGACGAGACTGCCGGATGGAGTCCACCATCTTGCGCAACTCCGGGAAGCGGCTCGCGCTCGGCTCGTCCACGATCGAATAGCCCCAACACGCCGGACTGTCCGGCAGTTTATCCATCGATAGGCCGTCGATGTGGACAATCGCCTTCAGACCATGCTTCTCGCAGAGCTTCAACTGCTCCCCCGCCGGCATCGGGTTTTTTTCACCGCAGAGGCCGATCACAAACGTGAAGTTCGCCTCGGCAATCTCCGCATAGCGCGCGTCGAGATTCTCATCCGTCCGCGGTGCCACCCAGAAGCCGACGCCGAAACGGTCCTGCACGAAGCGTGATTCGGCAGCAACTCCATTCAAGGCCGCGAACAATGAAACGACCGAGATCCAGGAACGGATAGCGCCGCGCATCGAAGACATCACATCTCGATTCATTCGGGAGGCGCCGCTCATAAGATTGATCGCCTAAACTTCATCGAGGGCCTTTGTCGCGTCGCCGAACTTCGGCAGGCGCACGTTCATCTTGTCCATCATCGAGAGGTAGAGCCGGCACATCTGGCGCTCGGACTTCCCTTTGTAGTCGATGATACGCCCGCCCTTGAGGCGTCCACCCGCGCCGCCGAGCAGCACGACGGGGAGCTGATCGTTGTTGTGATTGCCCGTCATCATGCTGGAGCAATACATCAGCATCGTGTTGTCGAGCAGCGTACGATTGCCTTCCTGAATGCCGTCCAGCTTGCGCGCGATGTAGGCGACCTGTTCGAGGAAGAACTGGTTCACCTTCAGCCAGTCCGCCGTGTCGCTGTGCGAGAGCAGATGGTGGATCATGTAATCCACGCCGAGGTTCGGGAACCTCAGCGAGCTGTGATCGTTGTTCAGCTTGAGCGTGGTGATGCGCGTCGTATCGGTCTGGAAGCCGAGCACGAGGATGTCGCACATCAACCGCATGTGTTCGGCGATGTCCTGCGGGATGCCGTCGGCGGGACGCGGCATGTTCGGCGCGCTCAGGGTCGGACGCCAGCCTTGGAGCTCACCCTTCTTGCCGGCGTTCTCGATGCGCTGTTCCACGTCGCGCACGGAGTCGAGATACTCGTCGAGCTTGCGCTGGTCGTTCTTGCTGATGTGGCGGCGCAGATCCGTCACGTCGGTCATCACTGCATCGAGCACGCTCTTGTCGCCCTTGCTCACCTCGTCCTTGAACAGCCGGTCGAACGCGAGCGCGGGATAAACCTCCAGCGGCGTTGGCGTGGTCGGCGAACTCCACGAGATGTGGGAGCTGTAGAGCATCGAGTAGTTCTTGTGCACCGACGGATTCGACTTCTCGCAACCCAACACGAGACTCGGCACCTTGGTCGAACGTCCGTAAGTCTGCGCCATCAACTGGTCGATGCTCGTGCCAGACCGAATCTCACCGCCGGACGCCAGCGGCGCACCGGAAAGCAAGTTGCCCGTCTGCGAGCTGTGGATGTTTCCCTTCATCGACTCCTCGTTGTAGAGGCCGCGCACGAAGAGCATCTTCTCGCGGAAATCGTTCAGCGGCGCGAGCACCTTGCCGAGCTCCATCTGTTTGCCCTCGCCCTTGGCCCACCACTCCTTCGAGTGAAAGCCGTTGCCGGAAAACAGCACAGCCAGCCGCACAGGCGCTTCACTGGCAGGCTTGACCCCGGCGGGCGGCGTGTCACCCCAGACGTTGAGCGATTCCATCCACGGCAACGCCATGGTGACGCCGACGCCGCGGAGAAACGTGCGACGAGAGAATTGGTGTGTGGTCATAATCAGTTGGGGTTGGACGTTGAAAGGATGATTAACGATTCACGCTCTGTTGAACGTTAGTTTGCTGCGTCACCCTTCTCTCTGACTCAGTTGCACGGCGAAGTTTATGCAGCGTATCGGTTTGCCAAATCTTTTGCTCCTTTAAGTCAAACCACTCATGACTGGTTTCGTATTTGTTCTTCAGCGTCAGTGTATGCAGCCATTGTTCACCCTCCTTAAACTTCATCGCTCTGAAGTCTCCTGACACAGTGACGGAATGCATGCTTGTCGGGTTATCGCCCGACCGCTTCACGTCGAACGGCTGTCCACCATCGTTAATGACTATCCAGAATCCAGTATCGTTCTCCCAGTGGCCAATCCATGTCTTGGCATTGAATGGCTGAGAGTCCCATTTTGAATTGGAAGCGGCTTCTGGGGTGGTCATCATTGCCTTCGTCGTGGCATCGGCAAGCTCCTTGTAACCAGCGCGGTTTTCGTAAGTTGGTTGATACTGCGCATCCAGACCCCGCCAAGCTTTCAACACTCGATCAAGGTGACCGTCTTCAATTTGAGCGATGGAGGTTTCGATAAGATCTTTGGTAGCCCCACCAAACCAAGCGTTGTGGTTGAACGTGGTCAACACACTACCAAGCCCGTAGGCGAGGAAGATTACCATGCCAAGCGCCAGAACACCGAGACCAATTCGCACGGAGCGCCTCGCTTTGAACTCAGCGACCAACCACGCGGCGGGCAAGGCGACTATCAGCAAGATGAGCAGAATGCCGAGGCCGTTCATATTTACTCCTCACTCGCCATTTCCTTCCCGCGAATCTCACGGAACTGCTTGCTGCGGACAATCGGCTCGATCGCTGCGCTAATCTTGTAGTCGTGCTTCTTGAGTTGCTCGCGCATCTCGGTGATGAGCGGAGCGTCAGAAAGCAGCACGCCGCGGCCGAGTGAATAACCGAGCAGTTTGCGGCAGAATTGTTTCAGGAACGCATCGCGGCGCGTCGTGAGCAGGTAGCGGCGCAAACCTTCGAGGCCGTCGATCTCCGAGCCGTCCATCACCTTCGCCTTTACGTCGATGTTGCGCCCGCCGACGTCGCGTTCGCGGAAGCGACCGATGGCGTCGTAGGCTTCGAGCGAGTAGCCATAAGCGTCGATGCGGCGATGGCAGCCAATGCACTTCGGGTCGCTGCTGTGCTTCTCGGTGAGCTGGCGCATGGTGAGCGTTTCGGTCGCTTCGTCCTCGGGGAGCTGCGGCACACCCTTGGGCGGACGCGGCAGCTTTTCGCCGAGCAACACTTCGCAAAGCCAGTTACCGCGCAGGATCGGGCTGGTGCGCGACGCGCCGGATTGTTTCGCCAGCGTCGTGGCCTGCGCCAGGATGCCGCCGCGCGAAAACTTCTTCACGCCGTCCACGCGCCGCCAGTCGTTGCTGCCGCTGAACTTCACGTTCGCAATGCCATAGTGCTTCGCGAGGTCGGCATTCAGGAACGTGTAATCCGCATCGAGGATGTTCAGCACCGAGCCGTCGTTCTGGAACAGGTCGGTGAAGAAACGAATCGTCTCCTCGTACATCGCGCCGCGCAGACCGGTGAAGGTTGGGAAATGGCGGTCGCTCTTCTCGCCCAGTTCATCGAAGTCGTAAATGTGCAGCCAGGCGCAGGCGAACTCCGTCGCGAGCCGGCGCGTACGTTCATCCTTCAACATTCGACGCGTCTGTGACGCGAGCATGTCGGGCTTGCGGAGCTTGCCGCTGGCGGCGACGGCGCGCAGCTCGGCATCGGGCGTCGAAGACCAAAGGAAGTAGCTCAGCCGCGTGGCCAGTTCAGAGTCAGTCACTGGACCAGACTTGTCGCCTGACCCGGGTTTCTCGGCACGATAGAGAAACGCCGGCGCCACCAGCGTGCGCGCGAGCGTGAGGCGGATGGCCTGGTCGTGCGGAATCTCCTCGGCGCGCAGCTTGCGATACAACCCGCGCA
>CAMCCU010000525.1 GCA_945872975.1 Pedosphaera parvula Ellin514 | reverse complement strand
AGCGTGAGCATGTTGATGCTGAACCCGAGCGCGAGCATCACGGCGAAGGTGCCGATGAGGGACACCGGCACGGCGGCGAGCGGAATGATCGACGCGCGCCAGGTTTGCAGGAACAGGATGACGACGATGACGACGAGCAGCACGGCTTCGAAGAGCGTGACGACCACGGCTTTGATGGAGCTGCGAACGAAGACGGTCGGGTCATAGACCACCGCGTAGTCGAGGCCCTCCGGGAAGTTCTTCTTAAGCTCATCCATCGTGGCGCGGACATCCGTGGAGAGCTGGAGCGCGTTCGCGCCAGGCGATTGGAAGATGGGAATCGCGACGGCCTTCTTGTTGTTGAGCAAGGAACGGAGCGCGTAGCCGGACGCGCCGAGTTCGATGCGGGCGACGCTCTTGAGCAATGTCTTCTCGCCGTTCGGCCCGGTCTTGATGATGACGTTGCCGAACTCTTCCGGATCGAGCAGACGGCCCTTGGCGTTGATCTGCAGTTCGTATCCGACGGGACTGCTCACGGGCTGCTGGCCGACGGCACCGGCTGCGATTTGCACGTTCTGTTCGCGGAGCGCGTTCACGATGTCGCTCGCGGTCAGGTCACGCGCGGCGGCTTGGTCGGGATCAATCCAGACGCGCATCGCGTAGTCGCCGGAGCCGAAAAGCTGCACGGAGCCAGCGCCGGGAATGCGCGCCAGGACATCCTTCACCTGGAGCGTTGCAAAGTTACGGAGATAGACTTCGTCATAACGCCCGTCGGTAGAAAGGAGGTGGACCACCATCGTGAGATCCGGAGATTGCTTGGTCGTGGTGACGCCAAGGCGGCGGACTTCCTCGGGCAACTTCGGCAAGGCTTGCGAGACGCGGTTCTGCACCTGGACCTGCGCGTCGTCGATGTGCGTGCCGAGCTTGAAGGTGACGGTGAGCGTCATCACGCCATCGCTCGTCGCCTGCGAGAACATGTAGAGGGAGTTCTCAACGCCGTTGATGGCCTGCTCCAGCGGCGCGGCGACGGTCTCGGCGATCGTCTTGGGATTCGCGCCAGGGTAATTCGCCATCACGACAATGGTCGGCGGGATGACCTCCGGATACTCGCTGATCGGCAATCGGAACATCGCGATGGAGCCGAGCAGGAGGATGATTACCGAGAGCACGCCGGCGAAAATCGGCCGGCGAATAAAGAAGTGTGCAAATTTCATAATGTTGTCTCCGTGCCATCGGACTCAGCTCACCACGGGTCTGAGCCTTCTCACGATGACTGTTGCTTCACGGTTTAACGCTGCGCGACTTTGGAACTCCCGTTGGTGGGCGTTGTCTCCTGCGGCACCACCGGCATTCCGGGCCGGACACGGGCAGCGACAAGGTGAAGGACAACTTTCTCGCCGGGTTGCAGTCCTTCGCGCACCACGCGCTTGCCGTCCACGAGCGGGCCGAGTTTCACCGGGCGATAGGCGGTGGTGTTGGTCGAAGTGAGGGTGAGCACGAATTTCTGCGCCTGGTCGGTTCCGATCGCAGTCTCTTCGACCAGCAGCGCGGGAGCCTTCGCTGCTCCGGGCAACCGAATCCGCGCGAACAGTCCTGGAACGATCCGGCCATCCGCGTTGGGGAACACAGCCCGCAGAACGATGCTGCCCGATTTCGGATCAATTCGGTTGTCGAGCGATTCGATGTGTCCCTTGCTCACGAAAACCGCTTCATCGCCGAGCTGTAATTCCACCGGCACCTTTCCATCGGCACCCGCACTCAACCGTCCGGAAGCTTTGAGTGCGTTGAAGCGGAGCAACGCGTTCTCATCCATGTCGGCGTAGACGTAGATCGGATCCACGGAGACGATGGTGGTCAACACGGTCGCCGCACTCGCGAGGCCGAGGTAGTTACCCACCGTCACCAGCGCTCGGCTGACCCGGCCATCGATTGGCGCCCGGATCTCGGTAAACTCCAAATCCAGTCGGGCAGAATCCCGCGCGGCCTTGGAAGCGAGCAATCCAGCGCGGGCTTCCGCGAAACGGGCTTCGCGACCATCGGCTTCCTCCTTCGAGATGGCCTTGCTGACAATCAACTGAGCCGTGCGTTTGGCCTCGCGCTCGGCGTTGTCAGTCCGGACCTGTGCCATGGCGAGTTCTGCCTCGCGCCGGTCGTAGTCGGCCTTGTACCAGCGCGAATCAATCACGAAGAGCACGTCGCCCTTCTTCACCAGCTGGCCGGATTCGAAGAGGACCTTCTCGATGTGACCGGAAACGCGCGGGCGCACTTCCACGAATTCGATGGGGGCCGTTCGCCCGGTCAGCTCCTCCCACTCCACCAGTTCGCGCTGCTCGACACTGGCGACGGATACTTGTGGTGGCGGAGGGAAGCCGGCGTTCTGCGATTGCTGCGGCTTGCAGCCGGCGGACACGATGGCCAGTCCTACCGTTGCGGCGGACAACAGAAAGGAGAGGACGGGCTGGGGGGTTGGGCGGGGGTTCATATTCAAGACATCTTTAGTTGGCTGTTCAGTCAAATTGAAGGGACCGAGCTTCTCGAGAGCTACTTCTTCCTCGGACGCTTAGGAAACGGGGCGCCGAGAAGCTCAAAGGTGGTTGCGGGCAAATCATCCAGAATGGCCAGATCGTTTTGAATCCGGGCCTGGGTGAGCAGACCCAGATGATATGCGTGGATGAGCTTCGCCCTGGCCTTGGCGTCGGGCGCGGAAATCTCACCTGCGGCATGGGCGTCACGAATGGCGGTTTGCAGGTAACTCACGCCATACGCCATGATTTCCTGAATCTTCTTCTGCAGGGCTTTCTCCTGCGTGCTCACTTCGGTGCCCAGGGTGCAGAGCGGGCATCCCAGCACGCATCCATGCTGTTTCTGAAGGTCTGCCTGTTCCTCCAGGGTGAACTCGCAGTGCCGGCGAATGCGCTCCAACGGGGCGACGGAGGCGGAAAAAATGGCGTCAAGCTGGGGCCGATACTTTGACCACTCTTCATCCAGCGCCGCTTCAGCCAGCGCGGACTTGCATTCGAAGAAGTGGTAGAAGCTGCCCTTTTGCACGCCAGCCTTCCCGCAGATTTGTTCGACCGTGGTGCTGTCGTAGGAGCCGGTCCAAAACAGTTCCGACACCGCAGACATCAATCGTTCTCTGGCATTACTGACTCGGCCCATATCGTTTAGTTCAATCGCTTCACAAAATTGAGAAACTCAACCGGCGGCGAAAGGTAGCGAACTAGACCTTTTGGTCAACTAACTATTTTACCAGTGGCGCAGCGGGCATGGATCGCGGGTTTGTGCAACGCACCAGGATTCGTGCGCCAGCTCGTTGTATTCACAAACGGTCTTGCTCCCTGTCCAGCGCTCCGCCTAGCCTCCCCTCAAACCATTTATCCCATGATCACGACCAATCGATTCCTGACCTGTGTCCTCTCCGTGCTCCTGCTCAGCGTGAGCGCGTGCAACAAACCCAAGGCCAAACTCGCCTACGTGACCAACGGCGTCGATCCGTTCTGGAACACCGCCGCCGCCGGCGTCCGCGCCGCGGAGAAGGAGTTCGGCGTCGAATGCGAAGTGCTCATGCCGCCCAAAGGCGCCATCGATCAGAAGCGAATGATTGAAAGCCTGCTCGCGCGCGGAGTCAGCGGCATCGCCATCAGCCCCGTTGACGCGAAGAATCAGGTGGACCTCATCAACGAAGCCGCCGCGCGCTGCCCCGTCATCACGCACGATTCCGACGCGCCGGACAGCAAGCGCCTCTGCTTCGTCGGCATGGACAACTACAAGGCCGGACGCGCCGCCGGTCGCCTCGTGAAGGAAGCGCTCCCCGATGGCGGCAAGATCATGATCTTCGTCGGCCGCCTCGAACAGCTCAACGCGCAGCAACGCCGCCAGGGCGTCATCGATGAACTGCTTGATCGCCCGATGCAGGCGCTCGACAAGGTGAACTACGATGCGCCAGGCAAGGCGCTCACCGGCGGCAAATACACGGTGGCCGACACGCGCACCGACAACTTCGACTACGCGCGCGCCAAGGCCAACGCGCAGGACGC
>CAMCCU010000524.1 GCA_945872975.1 Pedosphaera parvula Ellin514 | reverse complement strand
GAACGTGGTCACGCCGACCTGACGTTCATCCGGGCTGAGCAGGAACACATCCGCCGGACGATCGCCTTCCGCGCTGATGACCGCGACTTCACTGACGCCCGTGAGCGTCGAGAACTTCTTTCCGCCCGGCAACGAGCCATCGGCCTGCTGCAAGTAAACGGTGACCTGTCCGCTGTCCGGCTCGGCCACGAGCAAGTCGGGAAGCCCGTCGCCATTCAGGTCCGCCCAGTCCGTTCCACGCTTCGCCTTCGTCGTCTTGTTCAGCGGCAGGACTTGGAACTGTCCGCTCTTGAACGCACCGACCAGCGCGTCCGCCGGCTTGCTGATGAAGTGCGAGACCTGCGCGCGACCGGAGTTCTGAGAGATGGTGACGACCTCGGTCTTGTGGTCGCCATCGAGATCGTCCGGCCAGTAGGAGCGAATCGCCGGCATGGAGAAATGAATCTCCGGACCGAGCTGGCCGGAGGTGGATTGGAGGCGGAATCGAAACGGGTTCGGGCTGTCCCAGTTCACCAGCAGCAAGTCATCGCGACCATCGCCGTTAATGTCGAGAATCTGCGCGGACTTCACGGAGCCGGAGTAAGAAATCTTCTCAGGCTCGGCCAGCGTGTGGTCCGCATTTTGCGCGAGCCAGTAAACGCTGCTTTCGCCGAGCAACAGCAGGCCCGTGCGCCCGCTGGCCGTGAGGTCGCCAGTCGAGAGCGCGTTCGGCGTGAGCTGCCCGTCGTCGATGGGCCAGCGCTTCGGCGAGCTCCAGCCATTCGTGCCCTCGTTGTATTGGACGACGAGCTCCTTCGGCTCGCCGTAGTAAGCCACGTCGGGACGACGGTCGCCGTTCAAGTCCGCGACGATGAGACCCGCGATGCGTTTCTCCGACGCGATGGAATCAATGCGGAAACGCGCGTCCGGCGGAAGCTCGTTCAAGTCGCGCTTGGTGTCGGCCCGGGCGGCAATAGCGGTGTTCGTCTTGCCCGTCTGATTGTAGAGCAACGTGATCTTCGAGCGGGAATTGTTCACGATCACCAGGTCCATCAGCCCGTCGCCATCAAGATCGCCGGAGCGCAGGTCCGAGATGAACGGATCGATCGGGAACGTTTCCGGCCCGGTGAAGCTGAAGAAAGTTTGGTTCGTCGGAGCGACCGCCGGTGCGCCGGAAGCAGCGAACGTGGAGGAGAAGGCCGTCAGAAAAAGACCGGCCGCTGCGGTGAGGGAGAACGTTTTGTGCATGGATCTGTGTTGTTGATTCCGCGTCGGCAAAATGGCAGTCACCCAGCCCTTTGGCTAGATCATTCCCCCAGCAGATGCACCGTCACCCGTCGTCGATGCGACTCCACTCGGTGTTCCCAAAGATAAATCCCCTGCCACGTCCCGAGCGCCAGCGCGCCGTTCGCAATGGGGATGCCGAGATTCACACCCGTCAATGCCGTGCGGACATGGGCCGGCATGTCGTCCTCGCCTTCGCAGGTGTGTTGGAACAACGGATCGCCATCCGGCACGAGCCGCGAGAAGAACCGCTCCAGATCGCGGCGCACTTCCGGGTCCGCGTTCTCCTGAATGAGCAGCGAAGCCGACGTGTGCTGGAGGTGCAACGTCGCCAGACCGGTCTTGAACTTCGCCTCGCGCACCATCTCATGGACTGACGCGGTGAATTCGTAGAAGCCACGTCCGCGCGTGGCGATGTTCAGCTCGTGCAAACTCTGGCGAAGCATGGTGTGAACGGCGGCGTTACTTGACCGCGTTTTTCTCCAGCAGCTTCTCCAGCTCAAGGTTCCGCGCCACGCCTCCGGTGACCGCCTGCTTGTAGTGATACTTCGCGAGCCCGAGCGTGTCCGCCTCCTGCGTGGCGTAAAGCACCGCCAGCATGTAATGCGGCTCGCCCCAGCCGGGCTTGAGCTGAATCGCGCGGCGCAAGGCGGATTCCGCCGGACCACGATTGCCCTGCTGGATGAGCGCCTGCGCCAGGAAGAACTGCGTGTTCGCCTTGTCCGGATCAATGGTGGCCGACCGGCTCAAGACATCGAAGGCTTCGTTGTATTTCTCCTGCCGGATTTTAACGCCGCCCATGAAGTAAAGGCTCACGGCGTCCTGCGGATCAATTTCCAGCGCCCTCTTCAACGTCGCCTCGGCCTCGGCCACCTTGTCCTGATCCATCTGCACCGCCGCGAGGTTGTTCAAGAGGTTCACGTTCTTCTCATCCTTCGCCAGCAGCTCACGATACTTGCGCTCCGCCTCGTCAAACCGCCCGGCGTCGATGGCGCGTAACGCGTCCGCCGTCTGCGGCACCGATGGCGCGACCGTCGTCGCCGGCGTGGTCAGCTGCAACACAGGCGGCGCGCTGGTTTCGGACCTGGCGACCTTGATCGGAGCCTGCTTGAACATCGCCAGCTCCTCGACCGTGAACGGAACTTTCTTCGCCTCGAAAATCTTCAGCTTCGCGCGGATCGTATCCAATTGCTTCTCGAGATCCTGCGTCGCCGTCGAACGAATCCGCGTGTCGCGTTCGGTCAATTCCTTCGTGACCTTGTTCAGCTTCTCGACCAGCGCATCGCGTTCCTCCTTCGCCACCTTCGCCGCCTGCTGAGCCTCGGCCAGTTGCCTCTGCAATTCCGCATCGCGCGCGGCGGAACTGCCGTGGCGTTTCACGAAATCGACGAGCCGGTTTTCCATCGTGACCTGCTCCTCCTTCATCACGCGGTTGCTCGCTTCCAGCGCCGCGACGGACTCTTTCAACTTCAACGTCTCCTCGCTCGTCGGCCGGGCGGACGGCTTCAACTTCGCCAACAGATCGTTGATGCGTTTCTGCAGCTCCTCGTTCTGACGCTGCAACACGCTGACCACCGCCGTCTGCGTCACCACATCCTGCTTCGCCTCGGTGGTCGCAGCGCCAGTCGTGCTGCTTCCAGAAGCCGGACGGCCCGCCGCTTGTTCCAATGTGACCGCCAGCAGGTCGCGCTCTTTCTGCAATGCCTTGATTCGTTCCTCGGCTTTGGCGAGTTCACGCGGGTCAACGGCCGCCGGCTGCACGGTCAATGCTTCGCGAAACTTCGCCTCCAACAACGAATTCTGCGCGGCGAGCTGGGCGATCTCGGTCTGAAGCGCGTTGAGCTGCCGGGCGGTTGAAGCGGCCGCAGCCTCTGCTGGCGTGGGGCCAACCGGAGCGGGAGTCTCAGCGGCTTTCCGGGTCAGGGGTTCAATGCGGCCGGAGATGTATTCCAAGCGGTAGGCGAGCAACGGAGCGTTCCAGCCGGGGAAACTGGATTGCAAAGTCTTCACCGCAACTTGTGCCTCCAGATACTTGGTGACCGCCGGCCGAGCCTCGCCCGCATCGGCGAGACGATCCGCTTCCTGGATGAGACCATAAATCTGGACGTATCGATCATCCGCCGATTGTCCCCAGCTTCGGCCCGTGACAAGGATGAGCAGCAATACGGCGGCAAACCAACGGAAGTTCATGGAGGCAGCTTAGGCTTCCGGCCAAAAGTTTGGCAACGAATCAATCGGACAGCCCCGAATTCATTGGGGTGTGGTCAGAAGTGGCGGTCAGTTGAGGGTGAGAGTGGAGTCATTCCAGTAGGAGTTCCAGAGTTGGTTGGCGCGGGCCACACGGAGTCCAAGCATGGCCTCGGCGTTGTTCTCCTTCCACCAGCAGCCGGCCAGTTTAAGGCGTTGCCGGATCACATGCCGGTGGCCGCTCTCCACTTCGCCCGAGCCAATGGGCAGTCCGTCCCGGCGTGCGCCGGCGTAGTCCAGCTACTCCAGACGTCCGCCCACGTAGCGCACCGCGGCGCGCACAGGGGCTTCCTCCTGTTTCTCCGGTTCCACGTGCGGGGCCAGGGCGCGCAGCACGGCGCGGCTGTTGTTTTCCAGGAGCCGTCCTTGCTGGCGTCGCCGCCAGGCCTGAGCCCGCTTGGGTTGGATCACGGCCGCCGCTGCGCCGAGGTATTCGCTGACGTGCCAGAAGTCCAGCAGGTAGCGGCCCTGCCCGCCGAAATCCCTATGTCGAGGCGCAGACCGTGCCGGACTTCCT
>CAMCCU010000523.1 GCA_945872975.1 Pedosphaera parvula Ellin514 | reverse complement strand
CGCCGGCGCGGTGGAGAAGGCGTGGGTGAACATCATCCTCCTGGCCAAGCAACGACTCCTACGCATCCCGAACAAAGTCAGTCCGCGTTTGCCGTTCTGTAAAAGCGAAGCCGACATGGAACTTGAATTGCAAAAGGAGATTGACGAGGCGTTGCTTGAGTTGAGCAGGCCGGTTGATTGTAGGCAGGCGTGAGGCGCGCAAGTCATGAATTGCGTTCCTGTCAAAAGCTCCTGTCTCATTCCTGCCAGCTTCCTTGCGAGGTCGCGCACCTTCACGCACACACCTGCCGAAGTGACTTTGCTGATTCCTTGGGAAAGTCATAGAACAGCTATGCCTAAAGGGTTTCGTGAGGGTCGCTAGGTTGGTTCGAGTCCTTCCTCTGGAGCCACTACTCTGCCATTACCCCGTCACTACCCGGCTTAACTCTTCCACTACTCGCTTGACGCCTGTCCGGCCTCGCGGCCTCAGCACTGTGAATTTCGGATATGGTCACCGACGGTATCCAGCGCAACTCACCGACTACCTCCAACTACTCGCTCTCTACTCATCCGATTATAAAGCGCTCTTTCACAAGGACGATACCAGCGAATTAGCCAAGCCCACTGACAGGACTGTCAGAATCACTGAGTATCCCATGGCAACTCAGCTCTACCATCCCAAAACTCGAACGAACAAACCGCATGGAGAATCGAGCGCTGACAAGGCAGCTGCGGACCATGTTTTTCGACGAAGATACCCGCCACAGGCGTGAGTCGCATCATCCGGCACGATCCTTACAGGCGGCTGCAAACGGTCCACCGAGGCGATGCTTTGTAAGGAAAACGAGGCCCGCCCGACCCACAAGGCATGATGCAACGAAATCCTGCGGGCGGACCGTCCCGAAACGCCACGCACAATCATCGGGAAGAAAATCGCCCTGGCGATCTCTCACTCCAGATGAAGCACGAGAATCAGGCGCAGAATCACCCGCACCGGCTTGTCTTGAGATGGGCCGCACATGACACTTTTCCCGTTCCGGTTCGGACGTCCGTGCGTTTCGAGCGACCGAGCGCCTGGTGTCCTGCCCGCCGCAGATGGGAGCGTGGCAGGCGCTTCGTTCTATCCAGCAGTCTGCCAGTTGCCGTGATCGTTTTCCTCGTCGGTTGCTCATCGCCCGCCGTGCGGCAGCAGCGGTTGGTGGCGAAGCCGAACATGCTGTTCTCCGATTCGGTGGTGCTTTCCTACAACTCGCCCAAACTCCTCCCGCAGCTCGCCCCCGGGTTCGCCGGTTCAGGCGGCGCGCAGAACTCCGGCTGCACTTCCTGTCGCTGAAATATGACCTCTCCCCAACTTCGGCTTCGTAGCCTCGCGGTCTTCGCACTGGTTCTCTCGCTGCTCTTGCCAAGCTCATCCAGCTTCGCCGCTCCCACCGATGCGCCCGCGTTTGAACTCCCCAAGTGGGAGACCGGTGAGAAGGTTAAACTCTCGGACTTCGCCGGCGAAGTTGTCGTGCTCGATTTCTTCGCCTACTGGTGCGTGCCGTGCAAGCGCGCGTCGCAGGAGGTCGAGAGCGGCATCCAGAAGTTTTACGCCGGAAAGAAGGGCAATCCTCACGGCGTGCCCGTGCGCGTCGTGTCCATCAACATCGAGAAGGACAACCCGAAGCTCACCTCGCAGTTCATCAAGCAGGCCGGGCTGGAGTTTGCTTTGAACGATTTCGACGGCGCGTTGCTGGAGAAGTTCGGCGGCGCGGGCACGCCGTTCCTCGTCGTCATCGACGGCACGCGAGCGCCGGAGTTTCGTGTGCTCTACAAGCACGCCGGCTTCGAGGGCACGAAGAAGCTGCGCCAGATCATCGATGGAGTGATGCCGCGCAAGACTGCTTCCGTCCGCCTGACGAGCCGCCGCTCCGCGTCCATTGAGGAAGCCACCGCCGCGCCCACGACGCGCGAGGGCGAAGTCTCGTTCGACGCGATGTTGGCGTCGGATGTGCAAACCACTTCGACCTCGATCCGTTACGGTGAGAGCAAAGGCGACACGACGTGGAACGCGCGCTTCACCTACAACAGCATCGCCGAAGACTACGAGCCGTTCCGGGCCTTCGATTTCCAAACCTCGGCGCGATCGCTCTACGAAAGTTACTTCGCCGGCCAGGCGGACCTTCGCCGGAAGCTGCACGACACGCTCACTCTCTCCGGTTCCGCCACCGTGTACGACGGCTTCACCGACTATCGTTCGCTCTGGTTCAGCGAATACTACCGCCAGCGCTTCAGCGCCGATCCACTTTACTACCCGTCGAACCCGCAGGGATTCAGCGCCTCCACCGGCCTGCGTTGGGAATACCAACCGACCACGGGATTCGCCGAGGCCGGCTTCGCCTACGCCTACGATCAAATCGCCCCCGGCTGGGATCTCCCCGATGGCACCGCAGAAAATCCCACGCCGAACCTGGAGCATGGGCGCGACCTCCTGCACACCTTCTCGCCCTCGCTAAGATTCGAGAACGTGCTTACGCGCCGCATCCGCACCTTGCACGAATTTCAACTCACGCTCACCACTGACCGCGACTCGCGCTACTCCTATCGCGGCTCCGTGAACGTGGCGCTCGGCGAACGCTGGGTCTGGCGTACTTCCGGCGGTTACACGCACGAAGACCCGGCGCTGCGCGCGTGGAACGTCGGTGCGACGATGGAATTTGAAATCACTTCCCAATGGCTCGTGAACGTCTCCGGCCTCTACTACCACGACACCGGCGAGATCGAGAACTCCTCGCTGCTCTCCACCGCCGGGCCGGGCTTGCAGACGTATCAGACCGGCCTTGGCCTGCGCTATCTGGGCGAGCGCAATTCTTTCAGCCTATCCGTCTCGCCGATGTGGTCGCAGTACGAGGCTCTCGAAGTCGGCACGCGACCGTTCACGAATCTCTACAAGGACCGCACCTGGATTCTTGTCCAGACCGCGTGGAACATCGAGATTTAGTCAACCCGCCAACCCTCCCTCCCACATGAACACGACTGGATTCCTCAAACACTGGACACGGATGCTCCTCCTCACGCTCTCGCTGACGCAGGGCATCGAGTCCGCCCAGGCCGCGACCTATCGCGTCGGCGACATTGTCACGAATTTCACCTTCGTCGCGCGGCGTCAATTCACGCGGCCCGACGGCACCGTTGTCGCTCCGGGCGGCACCGTGCGCCTGTCAGACTTCGCCGGACGCATCGTCTTCCTCGAATGGTTCGCCGTGTGGTGTCCCTTCTGCGTCGCCGCCGCGCCGCAGGTCGATGCCGGCATCGCGGACTGGTATGCAAATCGAGGCGGGAATCCTTACGGCGTGCCAGTCATCCACGTCGCCGTGAACCAGGAACCGCGCTCCATTTACCAGACCGACACCGACACCTTCATCACACAGCAAGGCTTCGGCATCACGGTGAACGACTACGGTCCCGGCCTCGGTACGAACCGGGTGAGGTTCATGCTGCAAACCTCCGGCCAGCCGAGCTTCGCCGTCGTCAACGGCGTGACCAACTCGCCCAGCCATCAGCCGTGGCAACTGCTCGTGAACCATCTCGGTTACGGCGACACGCAGTTCAGCACGGAACTCGCGAGCTTCCGCGCCATCATCGACACCGTGCAAGCGCCGGTCATCGCGCCCCAACTCAGCGCCGCCCATCTCGCCGGTTCCGCCTTCGAGTTTACCCTGCAAACCCAGCGTGGCCGCAGCTACCGCGTGCAAGGCTCCACCAACCTCACCGACTGGACCACGCTCCGCACCATCGCCGGCACGAACATTCCCATCGTCTTCCGCGATACCAATGCTCCGATCACAAGTAGATTCTACCGCGCCGTGACACCGTAATGCAAAGCAGGACAGGCTTCCAGCCTGTCCCAGTTCAATCGAACTCTCCCTGCCTGGTTGAATTTCAAAATCCCTCCATCCTTTCAACGGGCTCACCGGCGGCCCAGGCGATGCCGCGCAGCAGTACCGTGCGAAAGAGCGGATCGTTCAGCGTCCAGGTGTAATGCCCGGGGATGCTCACGAGGACACGGCCCTTG
>CAMCCU010000522.1 GCA_945872975.1 Pedosphaera parvula Ellin514 | reverse complement strand
TCGCAGCGCGAGGCCATGATGGTAGCCGTGGGCTTCAGCCCACGGAACACCCGGCGCGCGCGGCATCCAGTCACGGCGCGACAATTGAATCCTTTATGAACGTCACCGACGCCAAGCTCCATGGGAGCGACATCTTTGTAGCCATGAGTCCTGAAGAATCTCCAAGCTCCGTAGGAGCGACATATTCAATGCCGCTCCTACGAAGCTTTCGTCGATGTTTCATGCCGGGCTACAAAGATGACGCTCCTACGGAGCTTGGCCGCACCCACATCGCAACCCTGCTCACGCTCTGCTGCGTCATTGGACATTGGACGTTAGGCATTGCCACCTCCGCCGCTGCCGAAGCGCCGAAGCTCACCGCCGCCCAAACCGACTTCTTCGAGACCAAAGTCCGCCCGGTCCTGGTCGAGAACTGCTACAAGTGCCACAGCGCGGGCGCGGAGAAGATCAAGGGCGGCCTCACGCTCGACACGCGCGACGGTTGGATGAAGGGCGGCGACACCGGCCCCGCCATCGTCCCCGGCAAGCCGGACGAAAGCCTGTTCATCAAAGCCATCCGCTACACCGACCGCGACCTCGCGATGCCGCCGAGCGACAAGAAGCTTCCCGACAATCTCATCGCTGATCTCGTGGAATGGGTCCGCATGGGCGCGCCCGATCCGCGCCTCGAAGCCACGAGCGCCAAGGCGATGTACGCCGCCGACATGGAGAAGGCGCGGCAGCATTGGGCGTATAAGCCGGTCACGAAGCCGATCGTCCCCTCAATCGCTAATCAGAAATCGCCAATCGAAAATCCCATCGACGCCTTCATCCTCGAAAAGCTCACCGCCAAGAACCTCTCCGCCTCGCCCCGCGCTGACAAGGTCACCCTGCTCCGCCGCGCGACGTTCGATCTCCACGGCCTGCCGCCGGGCGAAAAGGAAGTGAACGAGTTCCTCGACGACTCTTCGCCGAACGCCTTCGATAAAGTCATCGACCGCCTGCTCGCCTCGCCGCGCTATGGCGAACGCTGGGGTCGTCACTGGCTGGACCTCGCGAAGTACGCCGAGACGAAAGGTCGCAACGACAACGGACGCGACATGCGTTACCTCTGGGCCTGGACTTATCGCGACTGGGTCATCCGCTCGCTGAACGAAGACCTGCCCTACGATCAGTTCCTCCTCCGCCAGCTCGCCGCCGACAAGCTGAACCTCCCCGACTCACGCGAAATGGCGGCGATGGGTTTCCTCACGCTCGGCAATCGTTTCGGGAACAACCAGAACGACATCATCGACGACCGCATCGACCTGATCGGCAAGGCGACCATGGGGCTCACGCTCGCCTGCGCGCGTTGTCACGATCACAAGTTCGATCCCGTGCCGACGAAGGATTACTACTCGCTGCACGGCGTCTTCGCGAGCTGCCGTGAACCCGCGGAAGGCCCGCCGCTCATCGAGCCGAAGGAGACGCCGACTCATCGTGATTTCAAGAGCCAGCTCGCCTCGCGCGAGGCGGCGCTGGAAAGCTTCCGCGAGAAGATCGAGCGCGAACTCGCCGCCGACTGGCGCGGGAAGACGGCGGAATACTTGATGGCGATTCACGATCAAAAGAAGGCTACCAACGAGATGTCCTTCGACCGCTTCGTGCAGTTGCGCGGCCTGCGCGCGAACCGGGCGCGGGCGTGGAACGATTACCTGAAACCGCGCGTCAGCCGGCATCACGGCGTCTGGACACCGTGGGCTGCTTTCGCTGCGTTAAAGGACGGGGAGTTCGCCACCAAGGGTCGCGAACTTGCCGAGAAGTTCGCCGCCAACGCGGACAACGCGAAGCCCATCAATCCGCTCGTCGCCAAGCTCTTCACCACCGCGCCCGTCAATCTCGCGCAGGTCGCCGCGCGCTATGAATCGTTGCTGCTGCGCGTCGCGAAGGATTGGGACGGCCAGATGGCGGCATACGAGTCCCGCGTGAAATCTGCGACGGCTTCCGGCACCACGCCGCCCGAAGCACCAAAGGGTTTTCCCGACAAGGATCTCGAAGACATCCGGGAGATTGTCGCCACGAGCAAGGGACCGATGTTCCTCAACGATCAGGTGGTGCGGAACTTCATCGAGCAGGACAACAACCTGCGCGGCCAGCAGAACACGCTTCTCCGCGCCATCAATGACGTGAAGGCGAATCATCCCGGTTCGCCTGCGCGCGCTCACGTTCTCCTGGATAACGACAAGGCGAAGGATTCCTACGTAATGGTGAAGGGCAATCCCGGCAACAAAGGTCCAATGGTTCCGCGCCAGCCGCCGGAGATCATCGCCGGCTCCGCGCGCAAGGCATTCAAGGAAGGCAGCGGACGGCTGGAGTTCGCCCAGATCATCGCGAGCAAAGAGAATCCGCTGACGGCGCGCGTGATGGCGAACCGCGTCTGGCAGCATCATTTTGGCGAGGGCTTCGTCCCCACTCCCGATGACTTCGGTGTGCGCTCAGAGCCGCCGAGTCATCCCGAGTTGCTCGACTTCCTCGCCTCACGTTTCGTGGAGGACGGCTGGTCGCTGAAGAAGCTGCACAAACTGATAATGCTCTCGGCGACGTATCAGCAGAGCAGCGATGACAATGCGCGCTTCGCCCAGATCGATCCCGGCAACAAGCTCTTCTGGCAGATGAACCGGAGGCGGCTCGACTTCGAGACGATGCGCGACACGATTCTGCACATCGGCGGACGGCTCGAACTCGAACCAATGGGCGGCCCCGGCGTGATGCTCGATGCCGAGCCTTACCCGACACGCCGCTCGGTCTACGCGTATATCGATCGCAATCGGTTGCCGAGCATGTCCCAGGCGTTCGACTTCGTGAACCCCGACCTCACGACCGGCAAGCGCAACGAGACGGTCGTGCCGCAGCAGGCGCTCTTCATGATGAACAGCCCGCTCGTCGTCGAGCAGGCGCGCAACCTCACGCTGCGTGCGGACTTCAAGGCGCAGACGAAGGGCGAGGATCGCATCAAGCTTCTCTACAAACTGGTTTATCAACGCGACCCGTCAGAGATCGAGGCGAAGCTCGCGCTCGAATACATCCGTGGCGAATACGGCGTCACGACGGCGGGCGCGGGAGCTCAGGCGTGGGAGTACGGCTTCGGCGAATTCGATCCGAAGGCAAACCGCATGGAGGCCTTCGTGCAGCTTACGCAGAACGGCGGCGCATGGGTACCGCGCCAGGCCAGCCCCAAGGTCGGCAAGGTCTCGATCACGGCGAAAGGCGGCACGCCGGGCAACGGCATTCAGCACGGTGCAGTTCGCCGTTGGACGGCGCGGCGCGACGGATTCATCTCCATCGACGGCATGCTCGGCGAACAGCCGAAGAAGGCGGACGAAGCGGTGCGAGGCTGGATTGTCTCCAGCGGCTCCGGACTAATTGGCAGCTACCTTCCGCAGAAGAAACAGATCGCGACGAAGCTTCCGCGCGTGCTCGTGAAGCGCGGCGACACGATCGACTTCGTGGTCGTGGGCAAAGGCCAATTCACCTGGTCACCGACGGTGCGCTTCATCGAAGGAGCCAAGCCCGGCGAAGTCGTGGAATGGAACGCCGAGAAAGATTTCAGCGGGATGGTGGCCGAGAAGCACATGGAGGCCTGGGAGAAGTTCGCGCAGGTTCTCCTGGAGACGAACGAGATGACGTTCGTGAACTGACCGCGCCGCTTCCGCAACGGCCCGACAAGAAATGACAATCTGCCGACAGCGGCGACCAGAACCGTTGCCGTAACCTCCCTTGATGACTCGTCGTTCCGCCGGCTTCCGCGCGAAGCAATCCAACCCTTGCCTCTGAGGTGAAACGTGAAGCAAAGTCGGGGCTGATGCCGGTCAGCCGATCTCGAACAACAAGCAAGACTCCCCAGTCCAGCCCACCGCCCTTTGCCGAAAGCGCCGCCTGGCAGTCGGTCGGCGAAGGCTGGCGTCCGCTGTTTGGAAGGTTCAAGGAGATCGGACTCAGCTTCGAATGGCACGACTTTCGGAACACGGCTGATTTTGATTGGGCGCGCAGCTTTCACCCCGAGAGCGTGGAGCTTTG
>CAMCCU010000521.1 GCA_945872975.1 Pedosphaera parvula Ellin514 | reverse complement strand
GCGGTGCGCCGGTAATCAGTGGTCGGCGTGAGCATGGCTCAGAGCTGATAACGTTTTTGCAGCATCTGGCGGAGGCTGCGAATCCAGCGCGGGAGCAGCGGTTCCCACGGTTGATCAAAACGAATCTTGCCGGAGCGCCCGTGCAGCAGCGCGATTTCGGTGGACGCCGGAAGAGACGCGCGCACTTCAAAGAACGGTTCAGCGGACTTCACGCCCTGCTTATCATCCGACGCGATCGGCATCTCGCCACCGGCCTGCCAGCCGAGCGCGGGCGAGGGGAGATTGCGTTGGCCACCAGGAATGACATCCCACTGCGTTATGGCGAGGACGCGGCCAGCTTCGCCATGGAGACGAATCTCCGCGCCGGTGAGCTTCTGAGTGAAGAGCGCCTGCGCTTCCTCTTGACGCACGGTGGCGGTGAATTGATACGCGGCCGGGTTGACGAGCAGGCCCATCGGCGTGCCGCGCGCGAGCCAACGGGTGCGGGCTTCCTTGAGCTCAGGCGCGATCCAGAGTCCATCGTGCCGTGCGCGAACGATCAGAGAATTACGGTCCGCGATGAGTTTGGCGACGCGGTTGGTGGTGCTGTCGAGGAGTTCGCGGAGCGGCTTGATGTTCGCGCTGTCCTTGGAGATGACGGCGCGAAGACGTGTCTCGACTTCAACCTGGTTGGCCTGCGCTTGCGCGATGCTAAAGTCGAGCTCCTTACTTTCGAGTCGCACGAGCGGTTGACCGGCGCGCACAAGCTGTCCGGGCGGCGCGAGCAGTTCGGCCACGGCTCCGGCGGTTTCGTTGACGACCTGCGTCCATTGGCGCGATTGCACGACACCGGGCGCGCGGAAGTGGCTAGGGAACGGAGTGAATTGCAGGATGCCGATGAGCAGCGCGAGCAATGCAACGGAGACGGCGATCGCGCGAGGGCGATGGCGGTCGAGCTTCGGATCGCTGGCGAGGTATTTGATGAACTTGAACACGGGCACGGTGACCCATGAGATGAAGCAAACAGCGGCCATCACCATGCCGATGAGGAAGAACTGGTCCGCGACGAGAATCAGAATGCCGGCGAAGACGAAGAGGCGGTAAACACCGCTGGTGCTGCCAAAGACGGTCAACCAGCTTGCTTCACTGCGAGTGCGCGCGGGGCTCTCGGATTTGGTGAGGCCGAAGAGCCAGCGTTCGCTCAAGTGACGGAGATGTTTGTTCGCGCGTTGCGTGAGGTTCGGGATGTCGATGAGATCGCTGAGGATGTAGTAGCCGTCAAAGCGGAGCAGGGGGTTCGCGTTGAAGATCACGGTCGAGACCGACGCGATGAACATCATGTTGTAGGCAAGCGAATGGACCGTGCCCTGGCCGGTGTTCGCCCAGACGAAGGCGAGGATCGCGGCGAAGAAGATCTCAACAATCATGCCCGCTGCGCCAACGAGGATGCGTTGCCAGCGCGAGCGGAAGCCCCACGACGAGGAGGCGTCCACATAAGGGACGGGCGTGAAGATCATGAGCATGATGCCCATGGTGTGGACTTCGCCGCCGAACTTCCGGCAGAAGAAAGCGTGCCCGAACTCGTGGATGGTCTTGATGAGAATCATCCCGAGGTAGAGCAGCGGTAGATTCTCCGGCGTGAGGATGCCCTGGCTCTGCTGCTTGGCGGCGTCCCAATTTTCCGCGACGACCTTGATGCCCGCCCCGACGACGACCAGCCAGAGGATTGCTCCGAAGACGCTGATGAACTTTCCGACGAACGGCAGCGCACGGACGAGCCAGCGATCCGGGTCGAGCAACGGGAACCGCATGAACATGATGTTCAGCAGGCGTGCGCGCCATTCGCGCTGCTGCCGTTTCTTGAAACGGTCGAAGAGGCTCGCGGTGTCGGTCGCCTGATCGTATTGGAGGAGATTGGCGAAGTAGAGCTGGGCGAGAAGCTGGAGGACGGCTTCCTGGCCGGGCGCGTCATCGGGGTGCTTCTCCAGGCACTCGCGCCAGACGTCTTCGACGGTGCGCCGGGGATCAAGACGCGCGACGAATTCGTAGGCGGCGGGGCGGATGCGGAAGTATTCGTTGGTGAACGGATTCTCGATGACGTACCAGCGCTCGCCCCGGAAGTTCTGGCGGCGGACTTGGACGCCAGCGCGCAGGCAGATGCGCTGGTTCGCCACGCGGTACCAGGATTCGCTGAAGGTTGAAGTGGAGTCGGCCATGGCGAGAGTCGTTCACCACCAGAGTTTGAGCCGGAGGAAGTCCACGGTGCGATGGGTGAGAATCCACCACAGCGTCCGCGACTCAACGCTGAGCTTGCACAGGCCGCTCATGCCGGGACGCCACCAAGTTTCGATGCCTTGCTCGAATTCGCAGCGGACGAGGAAGACGTTGCCTTCAGACTTCGGGAACGCCGCCGGTTCAATCTTCACGATGCGCACGGGGAACTTCAGCCGGGGCTGGCTGACGAAGGCGATCTCGCCGCGCTGCTTGCCGAGGATCTCGTGGATGTCGCGCTCCGGCACTTCCGCCTCGACGTAGAGCCGGTCCAGCCGCGCGATGCGCATGAGGGCGTCGCCTTGCTTAACGGGCGCGGAGAGACGTTCGCGAAGATCACCTTCTACCACGACGCCATCGAACGGCGCCTTGATCGAAGACTCGGCGAGACGATAGCGGACGAGTTCGAGCCGGGCCTTGCCTTGTTCCGCCAGCGAAAGGCCGACGCGCATCTCAGCGAGATTGTTGTTCGCGCGCGCCTTCTCCGCTTCGCGCTGATAGCGGACGACATCAGCCGCTGCGGCGGATTCTTCGAGCTGCAATTCGCGCGTGGCGAGCTGGAGCAGCGGAGCGTTGGACTTCACGACATCTCCGGGACGCACGAGCACGCGCTCGATATAGCTGTCAAACGGCGCGGTGCGGTACGAGGCATCGTCGCTCTTCACGACGAAGTTGCCTTCGACGCGATACGGCACGCGCACGAGGAAGAGCACGAGCAGCAGCGCGGCGATGAGGGCGGTCAGGACTTTGGCCCAGGTGTGCTTGGGCCCGACCAGCATCGCGAATTGATCCTTGGTCCACGCGGCGAGACGCGCGCCGGGCCAGCGGTCGGTGCGCTGTAGGTCGGAGAGGCGGCGCGTGGCCTGATCGCAGCAGAGGCGGATCTGGTGAACTTCGGGCTGAGTGAAGGGTGTGGCGGCGCGTTCGCAGCTTAGGACAGCGACGGCCTTGCCATCAATGCGCAGAGGGAACGAGGCGACGTGCGGGACATTTTGATCCTTGGAGAATTTCCCGTGATCGCGGGCAACAAGGTTTGCGCCTTCCGTCGGCAATGGCCAGACGATCTCCTCGTCCTGATCCAGGCACTCGTCCATCGCCGATTCGAGAAGCTGCGCGGCAGCCATCTGGCGGTTGAAACGTTCGGTGCGGCTGATGGCGGCGAGCTTGATGTAACCACCCTTGAGCCAGCCGAGGCTCACGCGGTCGCAGTTAAAGCGCGAGGCGAGTCCGTTGCACAGCGCGAGAGCGGCGGCGATGAAACGTTTCTCGGCGTTGACGCCGACCATGAGGTCGAGCGCGATGGCGACTTTCTGAACATCCGTTGCCGCCTGCTGCACGGCTTGTGAGGTTTGGTAGGACTCGGGAACATCTGCCGCGAGGCTGAGCCGGAGCAATGCTTCGCGGGCCGAAGCTTCGTTGACTTCAGACAGGAGCAGAACGGCGACGCAGATTTCGTTCGAGCGGTAGAGCTTGATGCGTGAGGCGATGGCGAAATGGCCGGCACCGCGCGGAGCGGTGGGCTCGATGGGTTCAATGACGCTGCTGGCGCGGGTGCAGGCGTTCGCGAGTTCGGAGAGACGCGTGTTGAATGTGGTGATGAACCGGGACGGCTCGATGTTCGGCGGATAATCACCAATCTTTTTCCAGCCCGTCGCCGTGGCGTCCTGCAACAGGAGGATCGCCTTGCTGGCGGCGGTGAGATTCAAGAGGCCGCTGAGATAGCGCGGCCAGAAGTCGCGTGGTGTTCCGGCGAAGGAACGGAGGTCACCCAGTTCCCGCAGGAGGTTC
>CAMCCU010000520.1 GCA_945872975.1 Pedosphaera parvula Ellin514 | reverse complement strand
TCTCCGTCGTGACACTTGTAGCAATGCACCGCCAGCACAGGCTTTATGTCGTCGTAGTAACTGACGGGCGGGCGCACTACGCCAGCCGCCCACATGAAGATGATGAACAACTGAGGCAAGATCAGGAGCCAGAATATTCTCATTTTCATCCGGGCGACGATTGCTTCATCGTACTTCGCGTCCTTCCACCAGACTCACCCCGTCCGGCTTCAATAACTGAGCAGCAGCACTTCATGGATGTCATTGACCACCGCTTCGACGCGGTTGCCCCGGCGTTTCAGTTCGGTGGAACGGCTCGAAGCTTTCGCGCTCTTCAGAGATTCGCGCGTCGTGATGCTCGCTCGATACATCGGCGCGTCTTCGATGGGAACCGTGAGCACGTAAGGACGTTCCTTGGCGGGCGTGGTCTGCGGCGGGACGTTGTAGCCGAGCAGATGGACGCGCAACGTGCGCGTAACCGGATCGTCGGTGACAACGGCCTGCACGGTGGCGGGCGCTTCGATAGTGAGGCGCGGCGAGGGATTCAGCAGGTGCACGGCGCTGGCCAGAAGCTTCCGTATCGCTGCGGAGATCGATGAGCATGGCGTTGTTCAGTCCGGCTTCTGGCTGCTCTTCAACTGCCCGTCCTCCATCTCCAGTGTCCGGTCGAAAACGTCGAGGGAACGTTGGTCGTGGGTGACAACAATGACTCCCGCGCCGCGTTCGTGAGCCACTTTGCGGAACAATTCCATGACTTGCCGACCACGATGGCTGTCGAGCGCGGCGGTGGGCTCATCGGCGAGAATCAGGTTGGGATCATTGGCCAGGGCACGGGCCACGGAGACGCGTTGCTGTTGGCCGCCGGAAAGAGCACTGGGCAGATTGTTCGCGCGGTCGGCTACGCCGAGGTAGTCGAGCAACTCCAACGCACGCCGTCGCGCCGCGCGGGCGGGCACGTCGTTGATTTCGAGGGCGACTTGCACGTTTTGCACGGCATTCAGGAACGGGATGAGATTCGCCTTCTGGAAGACGAAGCCGAGGTGATGCCGACGGAACGCGCGCAGATCGACCAGCGGCTTCGGGCCGTCCAGAACGGGTCGGCCGCCGATGGTGATGCGCCCGGAGGTCGGCGGATTGATGAGTCCCATCGCGGTCAGCAGGGTGGACTTGCCCGCGCCGCTCGGTCCGAGCAGCGCGATGACTTCGCCCTTCGCCACTCGCAACGACACGTCTTTCATGGCGACGACTTCGGTATTGCCGCTGCCGTAGGTCTTGGTCAGCGCGAAAACTTCGATGGCGGGGGTGTTGTCGGGCGGCGGATTCATCACGACAACACCGTGTTCGGCTCGACGCGCATGGCCTTCCAAATGCCGAGCAGGCTCGAAAGCACCGAGATGAGAACGACCACGCCCGCGAGTCCCCACAAGTCATCGGGTGTGATCAGCACGCGTCGCGGAAATTTCGGAAACACAAAGCCGCCCACATACCACGCGATGCCGAAGCCCAGCGCGCCGAGCAGCAACGCCTGTTGCAGGATGAGGCCCGCGATCATCGTGTTGCGCGCGCCCATGAGCTTGAGCATCGCGATGTCGTGAATCTTATCGAGCGTGAGCGTGTAGAGAATCAGCGCCATGATGATGGTGGAGATGACGACGAGAAGGACTCGGAAGAGGCCGAGCTGACGCCGGGCTTTGTCAATCATCCCATACGCGAGGAGCTGCTCCTGGCCGTCGCGCGTGTGAACCGACACATCCGGCCAGGCCGCGATGATGGCCGCGACTGCCGCTGGATCAACGCCAGGCGACAGACGCACGGTGATGGCGCTGACCATGGGAGAAGCCAGCGCGGGAATGCTGGAGGATGGTCCACCACCGCGCTCGATGAATGATGGCTGGATGCGTCCGACGTCGTTGACTCTGACCCGTTGCACGCGCGCGGCGCGCTCCAGCCGGATCGCCTCGCCGGACTGGTCGAACTGAACCGCCTGCGAGTCCCGCGTGGTCAAAAACGCGATGCCGTCTCCGCTGGACGCGACCATGCCCCTGGTGATCCCCACGACGGTGTAGGTGTCCTTGCCCAGCGCCAGCTTCTCGCCCAACGGCAAACCCAGCGACGCATCGGCGATCATTTCGTAGTGGGGTTGTCCGAGCGGCCGTCCGGCAATGAGGTTCACCCATTCGCCCTTGTCCTCCGGCCAGGCCAGGCCGAGCACGTTCATCCGGAGCGGTTTTCCCAAGTGTTCGCGCTGGACGTTGTGGGAAACGAAAGTCCGCGCGCTGGCGACCCCGGGCACGGCGCGCAGGCGGTGTTCGAGGTTGGCGGGCACGCGGGAAATTTCGGCGAACGGGCCGCGTGTGCCGCGTTGCACCACCCACAAGTCCGCGCCGATGTGATCCACCACCACGAGCGCGTCATCGATCAAGCCGCGGTAAATCCCGCTCATCCCCAGCACGATCATTAGCAGCAAGCCGATGCCCACGGCCGTGAGCACGAAGCGACTGACGTTATGCCGGATGTCGTGCAGTGCGAGGTTCATCGAGTCTTGATGCGTTGACCTTCCGCCAGGGATTTCCCGCCGTCAGGTTTGATGACGTGTTCCCCTTCGTTCATTCCGTGCGTGATCTCGAAGCCGGTGTCGCCCGAGAGGCCCACGGCGATTTCCTTCCATCGGGCTTTGCCTCCCTCTTCGACGAAGCCGCCCGCCTTGCCCTCGCGCCATGAAATGAAATCCTTGGGGATCACCAGCGCCGAAGAATTCCGCGCCGCTTCGACATAGACCTCCGCCCGCTGTCCGACGGCCCAATTCGCGGGAAGCACCTTCACGCTCACCTCGACGATGAACTCGCGCGTCTCACGATCCATCTGACGACCCAGCCGCGCCACTTCACCGGGGAAACTGCGGGCAGGTTCGGAGCGAAAGACCACGCGCGCCTTTTGTCCATTTGTCAGATGCGGCATCGCGGACTCGTCCACCCAGGCGGAAATCCACAAATCATTCGTCGCAATGATCTGCAACACGGAGCTGCCCGGCACGACCACATCGCCCGCGTCGCGATCACGCCGAACGACCAGTCCGTTGAACGGACTGCGCAGTTGCGTATCCGCCAGTCGCGCCTCGTGATAGGCCAGCGTCTTCTCCACCGTCACCCGCTGCCGCTCCGCCTCCGTGATGGCGGACTGGCCGCGTTTCAAATCAGCTTCGGCCACGCGCAAACTCTCGATGGCCTTGTCCAACTCGGCTTCCGCGGAGACGTTGGACTTGCGCAGGTCGAGAGCGCGCCCGTGGTTGAGTTGCGCCTGCTTCAGCACGGCCTGCGCCCGGCCCTCGTCCGCGCGGACTCGCTCGACCGTGGCGACGGCGGCATCAAGACCGGCTTTGGCCATCGCCACCTGTTCCCGCCACTCCGCGTCGTCGAGTTTGGCCAGAAGTTGCCGAGCGATCACGGGATCGTTTTGATCCACCAACACCTCGGCCAGTCGCCCCTGGATCTTCGGACTGATCGTCGCTTCCACCCGCGCCTCCAGCGTGCCCGTGCCCACCACTTCGGACGCGACCGACCCTCGCGTGAGCTTGTGGGCCACGACTGTCACCGGTGCAAACTTGAGTCGATACGCCGCGAAGCCAATCACCAAGGCCACCATCAGCCACTTCAAAGCGGTTCTCATCCATCGCCAGGAAACTATTCGATTCTCGTTCATGATATTCAGAGGTGACGTTCGACGCATGAGCTATGGCGAATACGGAATGACGGTCGATCCAGTCTCGCAGCACATGTCATCGCCGACTCCACGGGGCCATCGCTTCGCGCATGGCAGGCTTGGGCCGGGTGATGGTATCGCTGCGTAAATCGATGGGCTTGGTGTTCCGAGTGGTGCGCTATTTGTAAGCCGAGACGGGCTTCGGGACGACGCCGAGTTCCTTGTAGTTGAATCCGCTTTCGAGCGGCTGATAGGTGCCGACGATGTCCACGCTGCGGTTCGGCGTGATGGCGGATTCCATACCCATTCCCCAATAGGCGGCGTTGATGATGAGGCGGCGCAGGCCGGCGGACTGGAGATC
>CAMCCU010000519.1 GCA_945872975.1 Pedosphaera parvula Ellin514 | reverse complement strand
CGCAGCGATGGATCTTTCACCTACGACGGCGGTGAGCAATACGGACCTGGACGAACGGACGACAACACTTACTTCGGCCAGAGCAGTTACTATGGATTGAGCCCCGCGGCGACGTATGTCCTCACGTATGCGCTGCCGCTGAAGAAGATTTGTCTTACGGGGCGTGATGCGAATCAAAAGAACTGGCTCACGAAGAAAGACGTGGCGGGAGCTGTCGCATCCGGCCGCTTCGATCTGGATCGCAAGGCGAAGAGCATGGATGAGTTGCTGGCGGCTCTTGGTGACTGGTCGCCGGTGGCGAGCAGTTGGGCGGCGGAAGAGCTGGCCAGGCGCCCTGAGCGGAAGGAACTCGTCGCACCCCTCATCGTCATGGCGGAAGGGCCGGACGCCCGGAAGCGTCAAGGCGCGGCAGAAGCGCTGGGCTACATCAAGAGCGCCGAGGCGTTGCCGGTGCTGGTGCGTTTGCTCACCCACGACGATCGCTGGCTGCGCGTCAAAGCCGCGAACGCGCTCAAGAACATGGGCGACACCGCCAAGCCGGCCGTTCCCGGAATGCTGAAGGCGGTGGTCACGACGGCGGAGCCGGTGGAGCCTGTCGTGTGGGATGATCCGGTTCAGTTGACGCATGGCGAACTGGCTGCGGCTTTGTTTCAGGGACTGCTGCGCACGTCCATCAAGGGCATCGATCCCGAACTGCTTTATCCTGCGATCCGCGCCATCTCCCAGAACGCCGACGGCATGGCGCGGGCGACGCTCACGCGCACCTTCACCGAGCTGCTGACGCTGGAGGACGTGACAGCGCTCGCTCCCGACATTCTTGCCGCCATCCAGACACCGAGCCCGGCCGACACGATGTTCGGCAACGAGATTCGCATGGCGGGATTCCGGGCGCTGGCGAAGTATCAATTCAAGGAGGCCATCGCGGCCGGCGTCCACTTCGCGAAGACGCAGGGCGGACACGGGAGCGAAAGTCGCACGGGCGAAATCATGAAGCGGATCGTGACCTATGGCACGGCTGCGCGCGAAGCGATTCCCGGTTTGCGGGAGTTGATCGTTTCGCTCAACGAGCAATGCGACAAGGGCGAGTTCCCGAAAGGCGAACTCAACGACCGCCGGGTCAACGCGGTCAAGGACGCCATCAAATCCATCGAAGCCGCGACCACGCAGCCGGAGTTGCGGAACATTTCGCCGTTGCAGCCAAGGCCCTGAGTAATTGATTGATGCCATGAACACGACGCCATACGTCTCCAGACTTGGGTTCCTCGTTGCCTTCGCCCTCGCGTTGGCTTGCCTGAACTCAGCAGCAGCCAGCCATCAAACGAATTCCGTCGAAGGCTGGCGCGTGCTGGTCAATGAGAGGCTGCTCAAGGAGGAGAAGGCGGCCACGGAGAAGGCGCTTGAACTTTTGCGCGTGCAGTTGCTGGAGATTGTCCGCGTGGTCCCTGGTCCGGCCGTGGCGAAGTTGCGTGAAGTGCCTTTGTGGTTTTCGCCCGCGTATCCCGGGGTGAAGCCCAGCGCGGAATATCATCCCGGCGCGGGTTGGCTGGGTGACAACGGACGTGATCCAGCGATGGCCAAGGCGGTGGAGATTACCGACGTGCGTGATTTCGAGGCCGAGATGAAACGGATGCCCAATTTTATCCTGCACGAACTCGCGCACGGCTACCATGACCGCGTGCTGCCGCACGGGTTCGGCAATCCCGAGATCAAGGCCGCCTACGAGCGCGCGAAGGCGAGCGGGTCCTATGACAAGGTTGAGCGCTGGTTCGGCAACGGACGGCCCAATACGAAGGAGAAGGCTTACGCGATGACCAGCCCGATGGAATACTTCGCAGAGACAACGGAGGCTTTCTTCTCGCGCAACGATTTCTTTCCCTTCACGCGCGCTGAGTTGAAGCAGCACGACCCCGAGATGGAGAAGTTGCTGGAGCGGTTGTGGGGTTCCTCCGCTCCATCCACCAAGACGAGCCAGGTGAAGCCGCCACCGGCCGAGGTCAAGGTGCCCGCGTTCTACACAAAATATCTGGAGGCGGACGGCTATCCCATCGTGGCTTCAGAGAAGGTGAACGATTACGCGCTCAAGGAAGCCGCCTACCTCGTCAATCTCATGCTCGCCAAACGGCCCGACGTGCGGGCGGCCATGATCAAAAGCGGCTCCCGCCTGTGCATCATCGCGCACAATGAATTCACCACCGATCTGCCGGAGTGGGCAAAGATGACGCCCAAAGATTATTGGGACGCCCGCGCGCGCGGCATGGGCGGCTCGGCCGACGATCCGCTCTGTTCCTGCGGCGAGGAGAACCTGCTCGCCTTCCCCGGCGATCCTTATGCGGCGGAAAATATTCTCATCCACGAGTTCGCGCATAACATCCACCTGCGCGGGATGGTGAATGTGGACCCGACCTTTGATCCGCGCGTGCAGGCAGCCTATGACTCGGCGATGAAGGCGGGCTTGTGGAGAGGCAAATACGCGTCCGTGAATCATCACGAATACTTTGCCGAGGGCGTGCAGTCGTGGTTCGACAACAACCGCGTGAACGACCACGATCACAACCATGTGCATCTGCGCTCGCAGCTTCTCGAATATGACCCCGGCCTTGCCTCGCTATGCCGGGAAGTGTTTGGCGACACCGAGTTGAAATATGCCAAGCCCACGACCCGGCTCCGCGATCACCTTGAAGGCTACGACCCCGCGACCGCACCCAAATTCACCTGGCCCGAACGCCTGACGAAGGTGAAGGCCGAAATCAAACAAAAGGCCCAGGCTCGAAGCGATGCCGGAGAGAAAAGCACGACTGCGACATCGAAGGAGCCCGCCAAGTAATCTTCCCTCACCATTCCCTGATCCATCACATCCATGAAAATCACCCGCATCTTTGCCCATCGCGTTGAACTCCCTCTCTACGAAACAACCTACAAATGGTCCGGCGGCAAGTCCGTCACCGTCTTCGATAGCACCATCGTCGGCGTCGAGACTGACACCGGTCTCATTGGTTACGGCGAGGTCTGTCCGCTCGGGCCGTTCTATCTGCCCGCGTATGCGGAAGGTGTGCGCGCTGGTCTGCGCGAACTCGGGCCGCACTTGCTCGGTGAAGATCCGCGTCAGCTCGTGAAGCTCAATCGAACGATGGACGCCGCTCTCAAGGGGCACCCCTATGTGAAGAGCGGAATCGACATCGCGTGCTGGGACATTCTCGGCCAGGCGACTGGAATGCCCGTGTGCGAACTGCTCGGCGGGCGTTACGGCGAGGACGTGCATCTCTATCGCGCCATCTCGCAGGAATCCCCGGAGCAGATGGCGGCGAAGGTCGCGGGCTATCGTGCGGAAGGCTATCGGCGTTTCCAACTCAAGGTCGGCGGCGATCCTGACACGGACATCGCGCGCATCTTTGCCGTGGCGGCGAAGCTTCAGCCCGGTGACCGGCTCGTGGCCGACGCCAACACCGGCTGGGTGCAGCACGAGGCCGTGCGCATCGCCAAGGCCGTGCGCGACGTGGACGTCTACATCGAGCAGCCCTGCCTTACCTACGAGGAATGTCTCGCCGTTCGCCGTCAGATTCCGCACCCGTTCGTGCTCGATGAAAACATCGACGACCTCGGCATCCTGCTTCGCGCGAAGGCCGATCTCGCGATGGACGTGGTGAACTTGAAGATTAGCAAGCTCGGCGGTCTCACGAAAATCAAACAGGCCCGCGACCTCTGCGTGAGCATGGGCATCGGCATGACGCTGGAAGATTCCTGGGGCGGCGACATCGCCACCGCCGCCATCGCGCATCTCGCGCACAGCACACCCACGGAGTTTCTCTTCAGCACCACGGACTTCAACAGCTACGTCACTGTCAGCACCGCCGATGGCGCACCGCAGCGCGTGAACGGCCGCATGGCCGCCTCGAAGTCCCCCGGCCTCGGCATCCAGCCGAAGATGGATGTGCTTGGGAAACGTGTTGTGGTCGTCGAATAAACCGCCACCGCCATGAAGCTTCTCCTTGCCGCAGCTCTCACGCTCGTCAGCACCACCGTTTTCGCCGCTGCGCCGCCTTATCTGAAGATGGA
>CAMCCU010000518.1 GCA_945872975.1 Pedosphaera parvula Ellin514 | reverse complement strand
GTGTTCCCGAGAATGATCTCGGTGTTCATCTCGTCGAGCTCACGGGGATCGAGCGCCTTCACGCTGCCCTGGGTTCCCACCGGCATGAACACGGGCGTCTGGATGACGCCATGCGTCGTGGTCAAACGCCCCAGGCGTGCGGCGGAACTTGTGTCAGTCGTCAGCAATTCAAACATGAGCAGCGCATTGAGCCACGAAGCCACCGCGCTGGAAAGGCAAAGCTGTCCTTTTACCGCACCGCTTTCTTACTCGCCACCCGCCGGCGTCAGAGCTAAAAACCGGATCAAAGCATGCCAGATACTCACATTGCAAAACGGTTGCACCGGAGAATTGTTCTCTGCTCCGCAGCGGGCATGTTCATCGTGGGCCTGGCCGTCGGTCTGGTGGGCGTGCTACCGATGACCCAGCAACTGCGCGAAGCACGGCGTCAGAATCTGCTCGTCGATCTCCAGAAGCAGACCGTGGCCATCGAGCGATTCGTGAGCCGGACTCGATCCTCGGTGGGAGGCGCCGGCAACCGCACGAAGATCCGCGAAGCGCTGGCGGCTTACACTCGAAGCGAGCTAACAGCTTCCGAATTCACCAACCTCGCTACGCCGGTCCTCCGTGAATCCCTGCTCATCGCGACCAACATCGTTGGTATGCAACTCCACGATGTGCGAAGCAATATTCTGCTCAAGACGGGGCTGACCATCCCCACCAACCAGTGGACATGGCCCGACCCCGCCGCGCGCGATGCCTCCATGTCCTTTCCCTTCCGGGACGGCAACGACACGTACATCGCAGTAGGCGGGAACATTCTCGGCCCGGACCTGACGCGAGTCGGCATCGCCATGACCATCGTTCGCACGCGAGGGTTGCAGCAAATCGTCGAGGACTTCACAGACCTCGGAAAGTCCGGCGAAACCATCGTGGGTGCCCGCCAGAACAGGGCGTTGCCCATCTTCTTTCCGCTGCGACACTCAAAGAATGGACAGGCTCCGCCCGCCGGGCGCATAACCACCATCAGGGAAGGCCTCCAGCGCGGCGAAGAAAATCATACCGAGCTCATCGAGCCCGCCGCTCCGCTGGACAGCTCCATCATGATGGCCTGCGGGCCGGTGAACGGAGCGCCGTGGGGTGTCGTCGTCACGATGGACAAGGGGGAACTCTACTCCGGCGTGAACCGGATGCTCATCACACTCAGCACGGTCATCGTCGCGCTGATCCTCGCCGCCACCTTTGGAATGGTGGTCGTGCTCCGGCCTCTCACCGGCCGGGTCATCCTGCATACCGATGAACTGGAAAACCAGATTTACGAAAAGACCGCCGCGCTCAACACCGAGCTTGGCGAACGCAAACGAGCCGAGACGCTCGCGCGCGATTCCGAGGCGCTCTACCATTCGCTGGTGGATACGCTTCCCATCAACATTCTCCGAAAGGACATTCGCGGACGCGTCTCCTACGGCAACCGCGGCTACTGCGAACGCATGGGCCGGCCGCTCTCCGAACTCATCGGGCGCTCCGACTACGATCTGTTCCCGAAGGATCTCGCGAACAAATATCTCAACGACGACGAGAAGGTCATTCGCACTGGCGACATGTTCGAGGACATCGAGGAACACCGCACCAGCGACGGACGTAAATCTTACGTCCACGTGCTCAAAGCCCCGGTGCGGGACGCCGAAGGCCGGATCGTCGGCACCCAAGTCATCTTCTGGGACGTCACCGCGCGCAAGCTCGCCGAGGAGGCGCTCGAGAAGGCCGCCGCCGATCTGGCGCGCTCGAACAAGGAGCTGGAACAATTCGCCTACGTCGCCTCGCATGACTTGCAGGAGCCGCTGCGGATGATCACGAGCTACACCCAGCTCATCGCGCGGCGTTACGACGACAAGCTCGACGATGACGCGAAGGACTTCATGCGCTTCGCCGTGGACGGCGCCATGCGCATGCAGAAGCTCATCCAGGGCCTGCTCGAATACTCGCGAGTCGGCACCAAGGGAAAGCCGTTCGAGCAAGTGGATTGCAACGCGGTGCTGGACGCCGCGCTCGCCAACCTCGTCATCAGCAGCGAGGAATCGAAGGCGCGCATCACCCGGGACACCTTGCCGTTGGCCAGCGGCGACGCAGTTCAGCTCACCCAGCTCTTCCAGAACCTCGTTGGCAACGCGATCAAGTTCCACGGCTCCGCAGCTCCGCACATCCACATCTCAGCCAAACGTTCTCCGCGCCATGACGCCGCCGCCATCGCCGCCGCGCCGTATGAATGGATCTTCAGCGTGCGCGACAACGGCATCGGCATTGAGCCGCAATACTTCGAACGCATCTTCGCCATCTTCCAACGCCTCCACACCCAGGACCAATATCCCGGCACCGGCATCGGCCTCGCGATCTGTAAAAAGATTGTCGAACGCCACGGTGGCCGCATCTGGCTCGAGTCCAAGGCGGGCGAGGGAACCACCTTCTACTTCGCCTTCCCCGCGATCGACTAGCCCATCTCCCCCCGTCGTCCGACATAAACCTTTCCCGCGCCCGCCGGTTCCTGATTCAATCCGCCCGCAATGAAAGTTCTCGTTCTTGGTTCCGGCGGCCGTGAGCACGCCCTCGTTTGGAAACTCGCGCAATCACCACACATCGCGCAGATGTGGTGTGCGCCGGGCAACGCCGGCATCAGCGAGGAACGCCTCGCGAAGAACGGCTCTCTGGTCGAGTGCGTGAACATCAGCGCCGAAGATCTCCCCAAGCTTCTCGCGTTCGCGCAGGAGAAGCAGATCGACTTCACCGTCGTCGGTCCTGACGGCTCACTGGCTCTCGGTGTTGTTGATCTTTTCCAGAAGAACGGCCTGCGCATCTGGGGACCAACCCAGAAGGCGGCACAGTTCGAAGCGTCGAAGGTTTATTCGCAGGACTTCATGGAGCGCCACGGCATTCCCACCGCTCGCTCGGAAATCTTTGCGGATGCCGCCGCCGCCAGGAACTTCGCCACGACGCTCGATGGCCGTTGCGCAGTGAAGGCGGATGGGCTCGCGCTCGGCAAAGGCGTTCTCATCTGCCAGAACGTCGAGGAGGCGAACAAGGCCATCGACGAGATTCTGATCAGCAAAGCCTTTGGCAATGCGGGCGCGCGCATCGTCATTCAGGAGTTTCTTGAAGGGATGGAGATTTCCCTCCACGCCCTCTGCGACGGCAAGACCGCGAAACTCTTCCCTACGTCGCAGGATCACAAGCGCGCGCTCGACGGCGATCTCGGGCTGAACACCGGCGGCATGGGCACCTATTCCCCTGCCCCGTTCCTGACCGACGCCGAACTCGCCGATGTGGGCGCGAAGATTTTGAATCCGTGGCTGAAAGGCTGCGCGGCGGACGGCATCGACTTTCGCGGACTGCTCTATCCCGGCGTGATGCTCACCAAGGACGGCCCCAAGGTCATCGAGTTCAACGCGCGCTTCGGTGATCCGGAGACACAGGTTTACCTCACGCGGCTGGAGAACGATCTCGTCGAACTTCTCTCCGCGAGCGTGGATGGAACGCTGGGAAACATGGAACTCCGCTGGAGCCGCACGGCTTCGGTCTGCGTGGTGATGGCGTCCGGTGGTTATCCCGGCTCCTATGCCAAAGGTAAACCGATCTCGGGCCTCGCGGAAGCCGGCGCGTTGCCGAACACAAAAATCTTCCACGCCGGCACAGCGAAGGCGGGCGATCAAATTGTGACGAACGGAGGGCGCGTCCTCGGCGTGACGGCATGGGCGGAGACTCTTTCCTCCGCGCGTGACGCCGCGTATCAAGCCGTCGAGCGCATCCACTTCGAAGGCGCACACTATCGTCACGACATCGCCGCCAAGGCTCTGAGCTAATCCTCGCGGGCCGCCTACTGCAATCCCTTCACGAACTCGTCCGCCTTCGCGATAGACTGGTTCATCTGGGTGATCAGCTTGGAGATATCAGTCTGGATGCTCGTCGCCTCGCTCTTCAATGACGCAATCGCCTGCGCATTCAGGCTGTGCTTCAAGGCCAGCACGTAATCTTTGAACTGCGTCAGCACCGGACCCATCGTGGACTCCGCCTTCTTCAAAGCCGTCTGCAACTCCTGATA
>CAMCCU010000517.1 GCA_945872975.1 Pedosphaera parvula Ellin514 | reverse complement strand
CTTGCCGGGTGAATTCGTGCGTGACCAGGCACTCGCCGCCAGCGGTCTGTTGGTGCCAAAAATTGGCGGTCCTTCGGTGAAGCCGTATCACCCGCCCGGTCTCTATGAGCAAGTGGTCAATCAGAAGGACAATCCAAAGGCGACCTATACCCAGGACAAGGGCGAAGCTCTCCACCGCCGCAGCCTCTACACGTATTGGAAACGCTCGGTGCCAAACCCCGCCATGCTGCTCTTCGACGCGCCTTTCCGCGAGACTTGCACCTTGCGCCGGCCACGCACGAATACGCCGCTTCAAGCGCTCAATCTCCTCAACGATCCGACCTATGTCGAAGCCGCGCGGCTTTTGGCGCAGCGGATGATTCGCGAGGGAGGGGCATCGATCGAATCGCGGCTCGCCCATGGTTTTCGCCTCGTCACCGCACGCCTTCCCCGCCGCGCGGAAATGAAAATCTTGAAAACGTCGATGGAGCGCAGTCTCCGTGAATTCCAAGCCGACCGTGCCGGGGCAGGAAGCTTGTTGAAAGTCGGAGAAGCCGCCACCGATGCAACACTGGACGTCGCGGAGCTGGCCTCCTATACCACGCTCGCAAGCACTTTGCTGAATCTCGATGAAACCGTGACCAAGGAATAGCGCGTCATGAATCCGAATCCATTGCTCGACATCACACGCCGCCAGTTCCTTGGTCGCGTCAGCACCGGCATCGGCGCGGCTGCGCTGGCCTCCTTGTTGAATCCGAAATTGTTGGCCGCGCAAGGTGGCGCGGGCATCCCGCATTTTGCGCCGAAAGCAAAACGCGTGATCTGGCTCACGCAGGCCGGCGCGCCATCGCAGCTCGATCTCTTCGACTACAAACCGGGCTTGCGCGAGATGTTCGACAAAGACCTGCCCAACTCGGTCCGCAATGGTCAGCGCGTCACCGGGATGACCTCGGGGCAGGCTCGCTTCCCCATCGCGCCGTCCGTTTTCAGTTTCAAGCAATACGGGCAGTCTGGCCGCTGGTTGAGCGAGTTGCTGCCTCATACTGCGCGCCTCGCCGATGAGCTCTGCATCATCCGCTCGACGCACACTGAGGCCATCAATCACGACCCGGGCATGACCATGCTGCAAACCGGCAGTCAGGTCGCCGGACGGCCTTCGTTTGGCTCGTGGATGTCCTACGGTCTCGGCTCGGAAAACGCGGACCTGCCCGCGTTTGTGGTGATGATTTCCCGGCCAAGCGGCGCAGGCAACGCGCAGCCTTTGCACGAACGAATGTGGAGTTCGGGATTCCTTTCGCCCCGCCATCAGGGCGTTCGGTTCAGTCCTGGCAAGGACCCGGTGCTGTTTCTGTCGAACCCGCCCGGCATCACCCCGGAACGCCGTCGCGCGATGCTCAATGAGCTTGCCGGACTCAACAAGATCAAGCTCGACGAATATCAGGACCCCGAGATCCGGGCGCGCATGGACCAATACGAGATGGCCTTCCGCATGCAGACATCCGTTCCGGAGCTTGCCGATCTGTCAAAAGAACCCGCGTCCGTCTTCGAACACTACGGCCCGGAATCGCGCAAGCCCGGCACTTACGCGGCGAACTGCATCCTCGCGCGCCGCCTCGCCGAGCGCGGAGTCCGCTTCATCCAGCTCTATCACCGTGGATGGGATCAGCACGGCGATCTTCCCCGCGACATCCGCACCCAGTGCTACGACACCGACCAGCCAAGCGCCGCCCTCATCGAGGACTTGAAGCAACGCGGACTGCTGGAGGACACCGTGGTGATTTGGGGCGGCGAATTCGGCCGGAGCGTCTATTCGCAAGGGCAACTCACCGCGACGAATTACGGGCGCGATCATCACCCGCGCTGCTTCTCGCTCTGGCTCACCGGCGGCGGGGTCAAGGGCGGCACGATCATCGGCGAGACGGATGATTTCTCCTACAATGTCATCACGGACCCGGTGCACATCCACGACCTCAACGCCACCGTTCTCCACCTGCTGGGTCTCGACCACACGCGCCTCACCGTGCGCCACCAGGGCCGCGATTATCGCCTCACGGATGTGGCGGGCAATGTAGTGAAAGGGGTTCTCGTCTGATCCATCTGGCGCGGGATCATCCTTGCCCATATCCTGTGGTCGGCACTTTTTGAAAATCATCGAATGAACATCCGAGCACTGAAAGAATTTCGACGCAAACTGGCCCTGAACCAGCCGACTTACGGACTTTGGATCACGCTTGAATCCGCTTCCTTGACCGAGCTGGCCGTGGCAATGGGAGTCGATTGGGTCGTCGTGGACGCCGAGCACGGGCATCTGGATTGGAAGGAGATCGCTGAACACATCCGGGCTGCCGTCCGCAGCGATACCGTGGTGCTGGTGCGAATCGCCGAACGAGACACCGCGCTGGCCAAACGCGCGCTGGATATCGGGGCCGACGGAATTGTCGTTCCGTGGATGGAAACGGCGGAGCAGCTGGAGGAAGCGATCCGCGATTGCCGCTATCCGCCGCAGGGCCGGCGCGGCATCGGCGGCGAGCGCGCCACGGTCTGGGGCCAATGCCTGGTCGAACACACCGCGGAGGCCAACGAGCACGTGCTGGTCGTTCCGATCATCGAGAGCGTGAGAGCCGTCGCCGCCGTGCCCGCGATGTGCCAGGTGAATGGCGCGGAGGTCTTCTTCTTTGGACCGGCGGATTTTTCCGCCAGCGCGGGACATCGGGGACAATGGGAAGGTCCCGGCGTGGCGGAACAGATTCTGCAACTGAAGGACGCGATCCGGAACGCCGGAAAGCACTGCGGCTTGCTGACGACGAGCACGGAGAACCTGCTCGCTCGACGCGAACATGGATTTCGGATGCTCGGGCTGGGCTCCGACACCGGACTGCTGCTGCGGTCGCTGCACGAGTTGCTGAAGGCGGTGGGGCGGGACCGTCGTCCTGCGACCAGCCTTGATCCGAAGGATGGAACAGCGGTGCGCGACCCGCTGCCGCGTCCTCCGGAAGCCATGCGACCGGAGCGGAAGGAGGTCATCACCGCGGCGGGCAGTGGACCAGTTGTCGAGTTGGACCCAGGTGTTTCGTTCGAGGTGCTGGCCGGCCAGTTCAACGGGGCCCGACACCTGACGACGGGCATTGTCACGCTGCAGCCGCAAGCGGCGCTCGTTCCGCATCGTCATCCTGGCGCGGAAGCGATCACGGTGTTGTCCGGTGTCGCCGAAATCGCCATCGAGGGCCGCGTTTATCGACTGGGCCCGCTGGACAACATCGTCATCCCGCGGTGGCTTCCGCACGCCACCCGCAACCCGGATGCCGCCTCGATCACGCGTCTGCACGCCGCGATGGCCCTCAGCCAACCCGAGCGCGAGATCGTCACTCGAACGTTTGCCCGCGTGGATATGCCCGCCGATTCGACCGGCGTTGCCGGCCTGGAGCGGGTGACCCGCTTTCTGTCCGCCCAGCGCACGTTTGGAGTCGGGCCGGGAGCGGAGTTCATCGATTACTTCAACGCGGAGCTGATGCCGGGGCTGGAGATGAGCGGCGGCTTCGGGCGGTTCCAGCCCGGCGGCCGGCTGCCCGCGCACGTCCATGATTTCGATGAATCGATCTGCATCATCGACGGCACCGCCACCTGCCTGGTGGAAGGACGCAACTACCCGATGAGCGGCTGCGCCACCGCGATGGTGCCGCGCGGCCGGGTTCATTATTTCGAGAACCAGTCCGGTGCCGCCATGTCCATGATCTGGGTTTACGCCGGGCCAATGCCCGAGCGCATCGTGGTGGACGCGAAGTGCGCGACTGAGGCGGGCAACCCTTGGAAGTGACGCGAATATGAACGACGCACAGCGACCTGCTTTCCGCGTAGCCATGACGGCCGATTTTTACGACGAGGCCGGGCGGCCGAAATTTGCAGACCTGGGGCTCAGTGTCTTGGAGCCGCATCCTCACGTCGCGGTTGCCAATTTCGCCAGCCATCAAGCCGTGATTCAGCCGGAGCAGATCAATGGCTCCAATGGCGTGGTGGTGCTCACTCCGCAGGTTACCGGAAAATCTATTGCCGGCTGCGCGGACCTGCTGGCCATCGGACGGTTCGGGGTGGGTTAC
>CAMCCU010000516.1 GCA_945872975.1 Pedosphaera parvula Ellin514 | reverse complement strand
CAGGTGCAGAAGCCGGGATCATTCGACATTCCCAGCGAGGAGTCGGTGACGCTCTTGCAGGCGATTGCGATGGCCGGCGGTTTCACCCGGCTGGCGGTGCAGAGCAAGCTCACGATCACGCGGACGAGCGGCGGGAAGAAGACCATTTCGGTTGACGTGAAGTCTGCTGCGAACGACCCCGGCACGAAGCCGTTCGAGATTTTGCCTGACGACACCATCATCGTCTCGGAGCGGGTGTTCTAACGGCAGTTTCAAACCGAGCCACCCCATCATGTCACGGACCGACAAAACCATCCTCCGCAGCAAGTCCCGGCTCGCTGCGTGTCACCATAAATTTCTCTGAACATCTGCCCAGCCTATGCCCACGAACCCGAACTCCCGACCAAGCTCCCGCACGAACACCCGCCCCTCGCACAGCCCCGGCGACGCGGCTCCGCCCATCGACTTCCGGATGCTGTATTACACGCTCCGTGAGCGCACCTGGATGATTGGCCTCTGTCTGCTGGTGGCTGGCCTGGCCACGACCGCGTACTTGCTGCGCGCGCCGAAGATTTATGAGGGCAAGCTCATCCTTCAAGTTGAGCAAGAGGAACAGAAGATCCTCAATATCCAACGCGTGCAACACGAAGATGCCGCCAATGTTGAGTTCCTGAAAACAGTCGAGCAGACCTTGCAGAGCCGGACGCTCTTTGAGCGGGTTATCGACACCAATGGACTCGCCACGAACGATCGCTTTTCACGGCCCGATCCGGATGCACCTCGACCCACTCGCGAGCAGCTTGTGACCAGGCTGGCAAAGATGGTCGAAGTGAAGCTTCGAAAAGGATCGCGCCTCATCGACGTCACCGTAGAGCATACGGATCCCGAGCTTTCGGCGAGGATCGCCAACTCTCTCGTGAATGAATTCCTCGGGCAAAACTACGAGTACAGCTCTTCGTCGTCGGATCTGGCTTTCAGCTTTCTTAAGAACGAGGAGGTTCGCCTCAAGGCCAAGCTCGAACAATCCGAGCGTGCGATGCAGGATTACAAGGAGCTGACCAAGTCGGTGTCCCTCGAGGACCGCCAGAACGTTGTCGTGGAAAAGCTCAAGGAGCTGAACCAGAAGGTCACGGAGGCGAAATCGATCCGCATCACGTCCGAGACTGCTTACAACCAGGCCCAGAAGCTTGGGAGCAACGCCGCCGCGCTGATGTTTCTGCCGGCCGTGACGGCTGATCCCACGGTGGCGGACATCCGTGTGAACATCGGCAAGCTCGAATCTGAACTGGCCAACCTGCGCCAGCGCTACAAGGAGAAGCATCCGCGTTACATTCAAGTGGCCAGCCAGTTGTCCGAGTGGAAGAACAGCCTGACCAACGCCATCTTCAACATCCCGCAGGGCATTCGTTCCCAATATGAAAGCGCGAAGGCTGCCGAGGTCGCGCTCGAAGCCGCACTGGTGGAGCAGGAGACCGCTGCTCTGGCGCTGAACAAGCGCTCGATCGTTTACAACAAGCTGGCTCGGGAGGTGGACTCCGACCGCACGCTTTACGAATCTGTAATCAACCGGCTCAAGGAAACCACGCTCACGAAGGAGATCAAGCCGAGCAAGATTCGCGTCGTTCAGCAGGCGCAGGTGCCGGAACTGCCGATCAAGCCGAACAAGATCAAAGTCATTCTCCTGGGTCTCGTCGCGGGATTTGGTGGCGGCATTCTCATCGCGCTGTTCCTCAGCTCGCTGGATCGTTCGCTCAAGACGGTGGATCAGACCGAGGAATTCCTTGGCGTGCCGGTGGTCAGCGCCATTCCGAAATTTACCGGGGCGCCCAAGGGCAAGCGCAAGCTCATCAGTTCTGACGACGCCGACTCTTGCGAGGCGGAAGCCTTCCGCACGCTGCGCACCGCGCTCTCGATGCTCGGTCGCAAGGACGAACGTCGCGTGTCTCTCTTCACCAGCGCCGTTCCCTCCGAGGGTAAAACGTTTTGCTCCGTGAACTACGCGATTAGCCTCGCGCAACAAGGGCTGCGGACGCTGATCATCGATTGTGACCTCCGCCGTCCGATGGTCGAGAATACGCTCATCAATAACAACAAGCGCGGCTTTGGCCTGACGGATTACCTGACCGGACAGAAGGATTTCAAGACGGTGGTGCATTCGACGGAGACAGAGAATTTCTTCTACCTCCCGGCCGGAACTCATTCGCCCAATCCCGCCGAGCTGCTCGCCCAGACCGGCATCGACGGGTTGATTGATGAAGCTCTCCTCCACTTCGATCGCGTCATTGTCGATTCGGCTCCAGTTCATGCGGTGAGCGACACGCTCCTCGTCCTCAATCGTATCCAGACTCTGTGCCTCGTGGTGAAGTCCGGCTACACGCCGCGCAACTCCGTGCTCCGTGCGGTGCAGATGCTCAAGGAAGCGGGCGCTCCGCTGGCCGGTGCCATCTTGAATCAAATCCCCCGATCGCGCGGCGGGTCGGGCTATTACTACGACAGCTATTACAGCTACGGCTACTACGGCAAGGACGGCTACGGCGCGAAGGAGCGGGATCGTCAGAAGGCCGAGGCTGCGTAAAGAATTCTCGATCCGCCGAACCCGTCAGCGCCAGATTGGAGCTGACGGGTTCGTGCTTTTTACACGACTGCGCGTGACCGCCTGATTTGGAGTGGATTTTTCTCCATCGCAACTCTAGTTTTTGGCCATGCCAGAAAAGACTCTCAGCGAGATACCGCGCGACCTGCGCGAGCTTTATCAAAAGGGCGCCACCGCGCTCCAGCGTCAAAATTTCGACTACGCCATCGCCATCTTCCAACAGGTTCTCCAGCGCGAGCCTGCCTTCCTCGAATGCCGCCAGGCGTTGCGTGCGGGCCAGATCAAGAAGGTCGGCGGCAGCACGGGCTTCTTCAAGAAGATGCTCGGCGGCGCCAGCAATTCACCTCTCATCGCCAAGGCGCAGATGGCCAAGAGCCGACCCGTGGAAGCCATGGTCATCGCTGAGCAGATCCTCGAAAACGATCCTCAAGGCTCGACCGGGAACAAGATTCTCGCCGAGTCCGCCATGGCGGCCGGCTTGCCCAAGACAGCCTGCTTTGCCTACGAGATTCTGCTCAAGACCGCGCCCAAGGATTACGAACTGGGCATGGCTTACGGGGCGGCCCTCGGCGCTTCCGGTCAGAATGACAAGGCGGAGGCGAACTATGTTGAGCTGATGCGCGTCTATCCGCAGAAGGGTGAGATTTCCGCCGCGCTCAAGAACCTGTCTGCGCGACAGACGTTGAACGAAGGCGGCTACGAAGCGCTGGCGGATGGGACGGGCAGCTACCGCGACATCCTCAAGAACAAGGACGAGGCGGTGAAGCTGGAGCAGGAGGCTCGCGCGGTAAAGACGGACGATGTCGCCGGCAATCTCATCGCGGATTACGAATCGCGCCTCGTCCACGAGCCGCGCAACTTGAAGCTCGTGCGCAGCGTCGCTGAGCTCTACGCGCAGAAGAAGGATTACGACAAGTCGCTCGAATACTACGAGCGCATCCGTGCCTCTGAGCAGGGAGCAGATGCCTCACTGGAGAAGGCGATTTCCGAAATCGTCCTCAAGCGCTTCGATCAACTGCTGTCGCAACTGGATGCGGCGAACCCGGATCACGCCGCACAGATCGAACAGATCAAGGGCGAGAGAGCCGGCTTTCAGCTCGATGAGATCAAGAAGCGCGCGGAGCGTTACCCGACAGACCTTCAGATCAAGTTTGATCTCGGTCTGCTGTTCTATCAGCTCGGGAAGTTTAATGAAGCGATGGCGGAGTTTCAGAAGGCGCAGGCGAATCCCCAGCGTCGATTGCAGGCGATGGCTTACTTCGGCCAATGCCTTGCCGCCAAGGGTATGAATGACATGGCGGCGCGCAAGCTTCAGGAGGCGCTGAAGGAGAAGCCGGGCTTCGACGACGAGAAGAAGGAGCTGATCTACATGCTCGGCAGCGTGCTCGAAAAGATGGGCAAGAAAGAGGAGGCCATCGAGCAGTTCAAACAGATTTACGAGAACGACATGGGCTACAAGGACGTCGCCGCCAAGGTGGACGCCTACTATTCGGGCCAGGGGT
>CAMCCU010000515.1 GCA_945872975.1 Pedosphaera parvula Ellin514 | reverse complement strand
TCACGGCTGAAGGCGGTGTCGAGTCGCGTAAGCGAACCTTCCGCCAGCATGGCCTCGAGCTGCTCGCGGTAGAGGAAATCGCACGCCGCCTTCTGGTCGCCGAAGAAGAGCCAGTTCTTTCCCGTCGCACCGATGGCACGGCGCTCTTCAAGAAACGCGCGGAACGGCGCGATGCCGGTGCCGGGACCGATCATGATAATGGGCTTGCTGCCATCGGCGGGAATACGGAAGCCGTGGGAGGTCTGCACGAAGACGGGAACGGGCGTGTCGGCCTCGACGTGATCCGCAAGGAAGGTCGAGCAAACGCCTTTGCGGGCGCGGCCGTGACTTTCGTAACGAACGGCCGCAATCGTGAGATGAACTTCGCCCGGATGCGCCTTGGGACTGGACGAGATCGAATAGAGGCGCGGCTGAAGCTTGGCGAGCAGGCCGACGAATTCCTTGGGCGCGAACTTGGCGGTCGGGCAGCGGAGCAGCACGTCGATGACTTCGCGGCCGTAAAGGAACTTGTCGAGGTCCGCCTTGCGCGAGGGTTCGAGAAGAGACTTCAGCTCTTCATCGCCCGCTTTGTCGGCGATGAGTTGCAGCAAGGAGGAGCCTGGCTTCGTGATTTGGTAGTTCCGCAACAGCGCGCTGCGCAGCGAGGTTTCCTTACCAGAAGGCTCGGTCACGCCTTCCTCGCCGTCGCAGCCAAGCGCTCGGATTATCTCGTCCACGAGCGCGGGACAATTCTGCGGAATGACACCGAGTGCGTCGCCGACTTCGTAAGTGAGCCCGGAGTCTTGGAATGAAATCTCGAAGTGCCGGGTGTCCTTGCCGGAGTCCACGCCAGTGAGCTTGCGATTGGTGATGAGGCGCGCGGGAAAGGGATTCGTGCGCGAATAAGTGGGAGAGGCAGTCGATGAATCAGCCGCTGGCGATGGACCGTTCGGACTGTTACCCGGGTCGCTGGCTGCGGACTCACTCCCTGTCGAAGTGGCGATCAAGGCTGGCCAGACGCCATCCATCCAACCCTTCGCAAGCGCTTCATAATCCAGGTCACAATCGACACGCGGATGAATTCGTTTCGCGCCGAGCGCTTCGAGGCGTTCGTCGAGCTTCTTTCCAGCGCCGCAGAACTCGGAGTAGTTTTTGTCACCGAGCGCGAGCACGGAATAGTTCAAGTTCGCCAGCTTCGGCGCGGCTTCTGCGCTGATATGGGACCAGAACTCCGTCGCGTTGTCCGGCGGTTCACCGTCGCCCCAGGTGCTGGTGATGATCACGGCGCGGGCTTCCTGCGTGAGGTCGAGCTTGGCGGCGGCGTTCAGTTCCATGACGCGGGGCGCGAAACCCTTCGTCGTCGCTTCCTTCGCGAACTTCTTGGCCAGACCCTCCGCCGAACCGCTCTGGCTGCCGTAGAGCACGAGTAATGGATCAGCGGGCTTCGCCGGCGCGGACTGGCTGCGCGAAGTCGCGCCAGGCTCGCCGAGATTCGCATCGGCGAAGAGTCCGGCGAGGTAGCCGTTCAGCCACGCGCGCTGCTCGGGCGTGAAGGGCGCGCTGCTGGGAATGTAAGGAATGCCGGCCATCAAAGTTTGGCTTTCGTTCGCGTCATCAATCGTTCATCAGGTCCATAGCAGGCGCGATGCCTCCCAACATTTCGCCCTGAAAGGAATGATTTGAATTATTCATCCCTGATGGATGAACACAGTTCATGGCTGACGCTTTGCCTTGCAGGTGGGCGGTTTGATCCATTGGCAGCGCCACGCCGAGGCCGAAACAATTTTCGAGACGAAGTTCTGGATGTTCCACCTGGCGCCTGACATCAGGGTTGGAAATTTACCTCATGGCAAAAAGCCAACACCCCCCTGTGAACGAATCACGCGACAACGGGAGCGATGGCGACGGCGCAGGCTTTGTAGCTGGGTTGCCGCGAGTAAGGGTCGAAGGACGGAAAGGTCAGGCGGTTCGTCTCTTCGTAGTGCATGGGGATGAAGACCTGACCGGCCTGGACGGTCTCGGTGAGAAACGCCGTGGCGTGAATCGTGGCGCGCCGGGACCGCACTTCGACCTTCTGCTGCGCGCGAACGCCGAGCCGCCGTGCGTCGGCAGGATTGATCTCCACGTAGATGTTCTCGGGATACAGCTTGCGCAGCACGGCGCTCTTGGCGGTGCGGGTCTGCGTGTGCCATTGCGCGGTGGTGCCGCGTCCGGTGAGGAGGAGAAGCGGATACCCGGCATCGGTGACTTCCGGCGCTTCGCGTGGTTGCTCGAAGATGAACTTCGCCCTGCCGTCGGCGTGGAAGAAGCGGCCATCCTCGAAGAGACGACGTTCGGGATCGGGTTTTGCGTTTTGGGTTTTCCGTTTTGAGTTGGCTGCGTGTGGCAGTCCGTCCAACTCGGAACCCGAAACAGCAAACACAGAACCCCTGTCCGGCAAGGGCCATTGCACGCCGCCGCATTCGTCGAGCATCCGGAAATCGCGAATGCCGGTGATGTCGCAGGGCTGATCCTTCGAGAGCCGCTTCATGATCTGGAACACGGCTTCGGGCGAGGTCCATTCGCGGAACAGCCCGCCGCACCCCCAGTAGTGCGCGACGAGCTTGAAGATGCTGAAGTCCGCGAGCGCCTGGCCGGGAGCTTTCGAGATTTTCTTCACCAAGCCATAGCGTCGTTCGGAATTGATGAACGTGCCTTCCTTCTCGCCCCACGCGGCGGCGGGCAGAACGAGGTCCGCTTCGCGTGCGGTCTCGGTCGTGTGATACATGTCCTGCGCGACGAGGAAATCGAGTTTCTTCAGAATCTGCGCGAACTTCGACTGATTGATCCACGAGTGCGACGCGTTGGTGGCGATGACCCAAAGACCTTTGATCTTCCCATCGTCGATGCCCTGCACGATCTGGTCGTAGGCCCAACTGTTCTGGTCGGGCACGAGAGCCGGATCGAAGCCGAGAATGCCCGCAACCTTGGTGCGATGCGCCGGGTTCAGGAAGTCGTGTCCGCCAAGCAGGTTCGTCGTATTGCTGAAGAGCCGCGAACCCATCGCGTTGCACTGGCCGGTGATGGAATTCGCGCCGGTGCCGGGCCGCCCGATGTTTCCAGTCATCAGCGCAAGGTTGATGATCGCCTGGGCGGTGCGGGTGGCTTCGTGGCCTTGATTCACGCCCATCGTCCACCAAAAGGAAACGCGCTGGCCGCGATGAATCGTCTCGGCGAAGTGGTGAAGCTGCTCGACGGTCAGCCCGCAATCAGGCGCGACGGTCTCCGGCGTGAAGGGTTTCACGAACGCGGCGAACTCCTCGAAGCTGGTCGTGTGCGCCGCGATGTAGTCGTGATTGATCCATCCACGCTCGATCAAAATGTGGGCGAGACCGTAGAGCAGCTTCAGGTCAGACTTCGGCGCGATGGCGTAATGCTGCGTCGCTGCCATCGCGGTCTCGGTCTTGCGCGGATCGACGACGATGATCTCGGGACTGTTCCGGTTCCGCAGCACGCGTTGCCACATGATGGGATGCGCAATGCAGAGGTTCGAGCCGACGAGCACGATGACGTCCGACTGCTCGAAATCGGCGTAGGTATAAGGCGGCGCGTCGAAGCCGAAGGACTGCTTGTAGGCGGCGACAGCGGTGGCCATGCACTGGCGCGTATTGCCGTCGCCGTGGAGCATGCCCATGCCGAACTTCCCGAGAGCGCCGAGGAAGGCCATTTCCTCCGTGCAAATCTGGCCAGTGCCAATCCACGCGACGGAGTCCTTGCCGAACTTGTCTTGAATCGCCTTGAAGCGAACGGTGAAGACCTGCATCGCGGTGTCCCAATCCACGGGCTCCAATTCGCCTTTCGCGTTGCGAAGCAGCGGGGTCGTCGCGCGGTCAGCAGCTTGAAGCGGCGTGATGGCTTCCCAGCCTTTCGGGCACGCCATGCCGAGGTTCACCGGATAATCAGTGGTCGGGGTGAGGTTGATGGCCTGACCATTCTTGAGGTGGACGTTGAGGCCGCAGCCGGTGGAGCAAAAGCCACAGACGACGGTCGTGGTGGCGTCGGGCTTGAGGCGTGCGGGAACTTTGCCGAGACCAAATTCTCCCGGATGCAGAACGAGTTC
>CAMCCU010000514.1 GCA_945872975.1 Pedosphaera parvula Ellin514 | reverse complement strand
TGTTGTACCTCGTGCGATCCTTGCTGTACCGTGTGCGATCCTTGATGTACCCGGTGCGATCTTTGTTGTACTCAATGCGATCGTTGCTGTGATTCGTGCGAACAAAGGAAGCACGCGTGCAAACGTTCCCCGCACGCCTGCGTCCTTCGTTGTGATTCGCTCGCTCATTGCAACCAGTCCATCGTCAGACCGCGCCAGTCCTTGAGGAGGAAATTTTTGCGGCCGCGGCAGCCGTCAGCCCTACAAGGGCGTAATGTGATAGCCCAGGGTGAAGCCCTGGGTTTTGAAATGCGAAAAAGGACCAGCCCTGAAAGGGCGGGACAAACCGCGAGGCGCGACAGAAGAGGTGACGCCCCGACAGGGCTGGGAGCCTTCGCAGGAACGCGTTTACCCAGGGCTCCACCCTGGGCTATCACATAGCGGCCTTTCAGGCCTGCGATGAGCGTAGCTCGTCCCTCGCAACGCCGGGCTGAATGATTTATACGTTGGGATATCCCCCCCGCCCGCCATCGTTCACGGTTGGAATTTCTCGACAGCCCGTTGCCTGCTATTTAGCGTCGCGCCCATGTCTTTACCTGTCGGTCCATTGATGGCCAGCGCGAGCCCGGAGTTATGATCGTCAAGCTCCTGCAACGGATGGTGAGCACGGGCTACTTGCGCAGTTGCCAGCGGTGCAATGACTGGAGCGGAACCCAGGTGGCCGCCCTGCGCCCGAAAGCATTGCTGGATGTCGGCTGTGCAGATGGGAGCTTCCTGTTCCGCTACCTCAATTATCAACCGGAGCTGTTCCACGGCATCGAGGCATCCCCGTCGCTCAAGGCCCAGGCGGAAGCGAAAGGGATCAAAGTCACGGCGGTGGATTTGAACGGGCTGTGGCCGTATCCGGACAACACCTTCGACGTGGTGCATTGCGCGCAAGTGATCGAGCACCTGCACAACACGCGATTGTTTGTGCAGGAACTGCGGCGAGTAGTAAAGCCCGGCGGCACCGCGCTGGTGACGTCCGAGAACCTGACGAGCTTTTTGAATCTGGGCGCGATGGCGATGGGCTACACTCCCTTCACGCTGATGCGCGTGTGCGGCTGGTATCTCGGCAATCCCTTGGGATTACACTATCAGGAAAATGTCGATGAAGGCGTGCCGATCACAGACCCCGCGTTTGCCGGAGTGACCGGACACATCCGGGCGCTCTCCGTGTTGCAGGGCAAGGAGATGTTTGAACGGATGGATTTCCCGGCGGAAGTATCGTCCATCGGGCTGATGCCCCTGCCGGACTGGCTGGGCCGACTCCTGGAACCGATGATGTACCGCCGCGGCCACCTGCTGCTGATCAAGGCGAAGAAGCCATTGAAGTCCTAACGGAATCCTAAAAATGAACCCGATCACGCCTTCCGCTCCAAACCAGAGCAATCGCAGGTATCTCATCTGGTTGCTATTGGTCCTGGGGATACAACTTGCCTTTCTATTCTCCGGCAGCTTCAAAGCCGATCAGGCACATTTCGCCAACGACGGCCCCCTTGGGGCTCAAGCGTCGCGAATCTATTCTCTGCCGGGAGCCTTCTTCGGAATCTGGAGCGATCTTTATTGGGTGGGAAGCAACGGAGGCAATTACACGGCAAACTTCACAGGACTCCTCCTGTGGCTGCTGGGTCCGATTGGCTTCAATAAATTCATTGTCCCATCTGCGCTGTTGCTTCTGGGGGTTTCGGCCAGCGTATTCTTCCGGCAACTTGGCTTCAAAGCACTCCCATGCGTGTTGGGAGGGATTGCGGCAGCGCTGAACTCGAACTTCCTGTCCAACGCCTGCTGGGGTCTTCCCAGCCGTGCGCTCTCGCTTGCCGCAATGTTTCTCGCTCTCGCAGCGGCGCAAAGCAGTCTGAATGGGCGACCACTCATGCGCTGGATCAAGAGCATCCTCGCGGGACTGGCGATTGGGCTGTCGGTTTCGGAGGGCGGCGACAACGGCGCGATCTTCAGCTTGTTCTTCGCAGCGTATGTTTTTTGGATTCATTGGAATCACATGCCAGAGGAAAGGAAGCCGTTCGCTCGTCTCTTCGGCGCAGGCAGCACACTGGCGGTCATGGTCGCCTTCGCGCTGATCATCGCGTCCCAGATCGTAAACATCTTCTTCGGGTTTACCGGTTCAGGCATCGCCGGGCTTGATCAGAAAGGGATGCCTCCGGAACAGAAATGGAGTTTTGCCACGCAATGGAGCCTCCCGAAAGTGGAGACGATCCGGGTCATCGTTCCCGGTGCATTCGGCTATCGCCTAGACACTCCTGCCGGCGGAAATTATTGGGGCGGCGTGGGACAGGACCCTGCCTATGAAACGACGAAACAAGGATTTCCCCGACACTCAGGCGCAGGGGAATACGCCGGGATCGTCGTGGTGTTCATCGCGCTCTGGGCCGTTGTGTTTTCGTTCTCCGCTGCGGGACCGATCTTCTCAGACAAGGAACGCCGGATGATCTGGTTTTGGAGCATCGCAGCGTTGATCGCCACACTGCTCTCTTGGGGCCGACACGCGCCCTTCTACCAATTCGTCTATGCGCTGCCGTACTTCTCAACGATCCGAAACCCGATGAAGTTCATGCACCCGTGCCACATGGCATTGATGATCCTCTTCGCGTATGGACTCAAGGGCATCTGTACGCACTATCTCGAAGCGGCAGCCATCGGCGCGGGCAAGATCAGAGTCCCGGCCCTTCAATCGGTGGAAAAGAAATGGTTTATTGGTTCCGCAGCTCTTATCCTGCTTTCGATTCTGGCCTTTTTCATCACCGCCTCTTCACACAGCTCGTTGGCAAATCACATTGCGAACCAAGGTTTTGATCCACAGCAAGCCTCCGAGATGGCAAAATTCACAGCCCATGAGGTCGGCTGGTCTGTCTTCTTCGTTATCGCGGCAGCTATCACAGTCCTCTTGATTCTCCGGGGGACTTTCAGAGGTTCTCGATCAATACAGGCCGGAATCATCCTAGGTCTCCTTCTCCTGTGGGATCTGGGGAGAGCCAGCGGTCCGTGGATTCAGTATTACAATTACAAGGAGAAGTATGCGAACAACGGCGTATTTGAAGCGCTGTCGGCAAAAGCCAATGAGCACCGTGTGGCAATGCCACCATTACAAGGGGATCGGAACTACTCAATGTTCCAACAGATCTATGCGGTCGAATGGCTCCAGCACCAGTTCCCGTACTACAACATCCAATCAGTGGACCAACCGCAGGAACCGCGCATGCCCCCGGACAAACAAGCCTATCGCGAAGCACTCGCCACAAATCTGGTCCGCTTATGGGAACTAACCAACACCAAATTCGTTTGCGGCATGGCGGGACAGTTTGTTGAGGCATTGAATCAGCAACTCGATCCGGCTCAACAGCGATTCAAACTCCACACTCGTTTCAACTTCTTCCAAAGCCCTTCAAGTGGCGCAATCGGAGCGAGAGTGGAAGAGAATGGACCTTTCGCGCTAATCGAGTTCACGGGAGCGTTACCGCGAGCAAAATTATTTACGCAGTGGGAGGTCAACACCAACACTGCGGCTACACTGGCCAGACTGGCAGCCCCGGGATTCAACCCGCACCAAGCAGTTCTGGTTTCCGACGAGATTCCAAGCGCCGCTGACTCATCGACCAACACCGCCCTAGGGACGGTGGAATTCGCGAGCTACACACCCAAGCGCATTGAACTGAAAGCCAACGCCCCCGCGCCATCGATTCTCCTTCTCAACGACAAACATGATGCGGATTGGAAAGTCTCGGTTGACGGGCAGCCCGCCAAATTGTTGAGGTGTAATTTTCTGATGCGCGGAGTCCAATTGCCTGTGGGTAATCATACCGTTGTGTTTACCTACCGACCGCAGTCCACCATCTTTTTCATCAGCCTCGGAGCAATGTCTTTTGCGATTCTGCTCTGCGGATTCCTCTGGCGGAGCGCACGGAGGCAACCCGCGAGCTAAGACGCTGACTGAGAATTATGAGAGGTGCTATTTTCGGTGGAATGAATCCGGTGAACCTCTTCGCGCTGGAGGCGCGCATGAAGGTAGCCGGTGGGAAGCTTGGTGAAACCAAACGCACCC
>CAMCCU010000513.1 GCA_945872975.1 Pedosphaera parvula Ellin514 | reverse complement strand
CGAACCGGTATTTCTCTCGGTCGAAACATCATCTTCATCGGACAAAAGCCGGAGCGTGATTGCCTGGCGTTTCGAAAACTATCCCCGTCGTGCAGAGTCGTTCGAGATTCGCTTTCATGATCGAGCGCCACCGTATCGGCCGGACCCGCTTGGTGCGTTGCGGGTGCGAAACATCCCCCTGACAAACATCCCGCCGTTGAGCGGAGCAGAACCGCCCATCACCGTGGTGGAGGATGGCATTGCGTTCACGCTGGTGAAGTTGAGCAGCGGCGAGGCGTTGCCGTCCTGGCGCAGAGGGACGGAGAGCGGGCTCGCGCCGTGGACGACGGCGACGTTTGAAGTGAAGGAGCACGGACGCGTCTCGACGAACTGGACGATCCGACGCATCACCGCAACGGGCGCGACCAGCAACTCCTTCACGGTGTTGTATCCCAAGGTGGCCGTGAAAGACGGGCGGCTCACGCCGGGCTTCGCGAACGTGCTCTGGACGGACGAACCGGATTGGAATCTGTCCGTGGAGTTCGCGCGAGCACGGAACTTTTCGCAGGAGGATCTGTGGACGTTGCGTGGCGTGCCGGCGACTCGGACGAATGCGCTGCTGACCACGAACTTTCCGGCGGCGATTCAAGGCGGTGTTCAGGCTGGGCTGACTCTTCAGCGCGCGGCGATGCTTTCCGGCACGGAGGGCGGTTATCTTCGCACGACGGATCTGGGTCTGAGTTTCACGTCGCTCGTTTCCAACCTGCGCGTCGAGCTGACGCGCGCGGTGGATAATCACGGACGCGAGCTGAAGTTCGGCGATGGGGTTTACCTGTGGCCTTTCAGCGGCCCAAGCGGACGGTATGTAGCGGGGTTGGAGCTGGCGGCGGATACGGAGTCCGTGGACCTGACCTTCGCGTTTCAACAGCCGCATCGCATCGAGTTCAAGGTGAAGCCCACGTTTGTCCGCACGAATTCCTCTTCACCCTTTCCGGCTCCGGGCAAATGAGCTACGACTCCGGCAGATGAAATTTCCCGTGCCCATCGCCGCCTGGATCTTTGCTTTCATCGCGGCAATCGCATCCGCGACGGCGCAGGAGTCGAAGCTTGCGAAACCAACGCTCTCTCCCGCGCTCCAAAAAGGCCGCGACAATGCGGTGAAGTATTGCACCGCGTGTCATCTGCTCCCGGAACCGGAGCTGCTGACAAAGTCGGCATGGGTGCATCACATCCAGCCTGAGATGGCGAAGTGGCTCGGCATCGAGCGCGTCGATTACGAGGGCATGGCCGACGGGAAGCTCCTTCAGGAAGCCGCGCTCTTTCCGAACGCGCCGTTGCTCTCGGAGGAAGAATGGTTCTCGATCTGGGATTACTACCGCGCGCTGGCGCCCAGCCGATCGTTGCCGCCACCAGCGAAAGCAGAGGTCCGCGTCGGGCTGAAACAGTTTCGCGTCAAGAAGCTGAACCCGCACGAGGGCGTCCCGATGTCGTCGCTGGTGAAGATCGATTCACAGCAGAAGCGCATTTACCTGGGCGACGCGTATTCGGCTCAACTCTTCGCGCTGGATGCGACGGGCGGCGTGCTGGACCGGATAAGATTGAAGAGCGCACCAGCCAGCTTGAGCGTCGGCGAGAAGGGATTCTTCGTGACGCAGATGGGGCGCTTCTTCCCATCCGATGCGCTGGAAGGCGTGGTGGAGTTCATTGCAAGAGACGGGTCAGAGGCGAAGTCGCAGGTGATCGCGAGTGGATTGCGGCGTCCAGTCAACGCGGTCGTCGCGCACTTGAACACGGACAATCGGGAGGATCTCGTGGTGTGTTCGTATGGGAACCGGCTGGGACGCTTCTCGTGGTTCGAGGGGAAGGAAGGCGGCGGTTACGAGGAGCACGTGCTGCTGGAGCGGCCGGGGTCGATTCAGGCGGAGGTCCGCGATTTCAACGGCGACGGCCGGCAGGACATCATCGTGATGACGGCGCAGGCGAGGGAGGGAATCCATCTCTTCCTGAATCTCGGGCGCAATGAATTCAAGATGGAGACGCTGCTAGAGAAGCCGCCGACGTGGGGCTTCGCGGGGTTTGAGCTGGTGGACTTCAACAAGGATGGCAAGACGGATATGCTGGTGGCCAATGGTGACAACGGCGACTTCGCGTTGCCGACGAAGAGTTATCACGGCGTGCGGCTGTATCTGAATGACGGGCGGAATCGCTTTCGCGAGGAGTTCTTCCATCCGATGCACGGCGCCTACAAAGCGATGGCGCGCGATTTCGACGGCGACGGCGATGTGGATATTGCGGCGATTGCGTTCTACCCGGAGTTCGACGCCCCGTCGCCGGAGAGTTTTGTTTATCTGGAGAATGAGGGAGGCATGAAGTTCACCGCGTTCAAGATGCCGGAGTCGATGGCGGGCCGCTGGATGGTGATGGATGCGGGGGACGTGGACGGCGACGGAGATCCGGATGTCGTGCTGGGATCGTTCGTGCGCGGGCCGACCACGGTTCCCGTTCCCCCGTCGCTGCGCGAGAACTGGCGGACCAACGGCGCAGCGGTGTTGTTGCTGGAGAACGTGCGGAAGTGAGGGAGGCGTTCCGCTTCAAGAGGCGAATCATAGCCCATCCGTCGTTCACTGCCCGCGCGCCGCGAGCATTTCTGAATTCGGATTGAATCACTGGAAGCGAAGGCGCACTCTGGCTCCAGTCCCTGGTCAACTCTGGCTGGAATTATGAACGAAACAAAGCCCATCGAAATCCTGCTCATCGAGGATAATCCCGGTGATGCGCGACTGGCGCGCGAAGCCTTGCGCGACGCGAAAGTGCGCAACAACCTGAGCTGGGTTCCAGATGGCGTGGAGGCGATGGGGTTCCTCCGCCGCGAGACCCAGTATGGCAAGGCGCCCCGCCCCGACCTGATCCTTCTCGACCTGAACCTGCCGCGCAAAGATGGCCGGGAAGTGCTCGTCGAGATCAAGTCCGACGACAAGCTCAGGCGCATTCCCGTTGTGATTTTGACGACGTCGCAGGCGGCGGAAGACATCCATCAGGCCTACCATCTGAATGCGAACTGTTACATCTCCAAGCCGGTGGATCTGGATCAATTCATCCGGATCGTGAAGACGATCGAGGACTTCTGGCTGACCATCGTGAAGCTGCCGACGGAGTGACGGCAACGGTGGGCGAATCGGATGAGTGAACGGCGGTGGAAGACATGAGCGAGAAACGACCGACTCAGGAAACAGGAAACGGCAACGGGGCAGACCATCCCTCCAGGCAGCCGTTTTTCTCCAAGCTCCGCGTGCGGTTGCTGGCGCTGGTGCTGCTCGCGATTCTTCCAGCGCTCGGACTGGTCCTCTACACAGCGATTGATCAGCGGCGCTCGGCGATGAAGGAGGCGACCGCTTCGGCGCAACGAATCGTGCGCCTCGCCGCCGCCGCGCAGAAGCAATACATCGAAACCTCCCGGCAGTTGCTCACCACCCTGGCGCAGCTCCGCGAGGTGCGTCCCGACCGGGCGGCGGAGACGGAGACGCTGTTCCGCACGTTGCTCCCGGTTCACGCGATCTACGCGAACATCGGCGCGATCGATCCGGATGGTTATGTTTTCGCCAGCGCGGTTCCCGTCACCAATCGCGTCTATCTCGGAGACCGGTCCTATTTCAAGATCGCGCGAGACACACAGAAGTTTGCCATCGGCGAATTCCAGCTCGGACGCATCACGGGCAAGCCGACCTTGAACATGGCGCATCCGATCCGCGGCAAGTTCAGCGGACAGTTCCACGGAGTCGTTTACCTGGCGCTCGATTTGAACTGGCTCAACCAGCTCGCGGCCAAGGCCGAGCTGCCGGACGGCTCGACGCTGACGGTCATCGATCGTGACGCGAACATCCTCGTTCGTTACTCCATCCCGGAGTCAGACCGGAGCTGGGTCGGTGAATCTCTGAAATCCAACCCGGGCGTCATGAAATTCCTGAAGTCCGGCGGTGAAACGGTGGCGGTGGGTACCGGTCTGGATGGAGTGAAGCGGCTCTACACCAGCACGCCGCTGAATCGCACGCAGGGAATTGCCGACGCGCATGTGTTCGTCGGAATTCCCGTCAAGGTGGCCTACGCGTTTGCCAACC
>CAMCCU010000512.1 GCA_945872975.1 Pedosphaera parvula Ellin514 | reverse complement strand
CCCCGCCGCAATCTCGCCTGTCGCGCCGTCCATTGAGACGATCGTGACTAACATCAACAAATTTCGAACCCTGTACAATTCGAATCAGTTCAATCCGTATGGCCAGTTCACTCATTTGAGCCAGATGCTGTCGGCGCCAGTGCTCACCGATGATTCGCCGTTCCTGAATATTGACAAGAATCGGTTCGACGCGCGCCTGCCCAACGGTGTGGGCCAGATCTACGACGCCGACTACGAGCGTATCCCGCAGCAGATCCTCTCCTTGCTGAAGGTTGGCGAGCCACGGTTTGTGATTTATGGCTGGGGCCAGTCGCTCAAGCCGGCGCGGTTGGGTGTTCAGTATGACGGTTCGGGTCGAATCGACCCGACAAAGCCGTTGTCCGGTCCGTCGATCGATCCTGGAACCAAGACGGTGAACAACTACCAGGTGACCGGTGAGGTGGCGACGAGGTCCGTCGTTCGCGTGGTTTTCCCGGAGCGGGAGTCTAATAATCCATTGGACCCAGGTTATTATCGTCCGGATCATCGTCGCCCGCGGCTGGTGGTGGAGAGTTTTAATATCATCCCGGTGGAGTAGGGCCGGGAGGATGAGGGGTGGGTGCGCATGGAGCGATTTCAACGGATGAAATGGGTGGGGATTTGTGACCGGGCGACCTCTGGTTGGGCCGCAAAAACCCTGTCGTAATCGAAGTATTTTGTGATTTAATACGTTATGCAATTCAGAACGCGAACCTGGTTCATCATCAGCCTGTTGTTCTTCGTGGCTGCTGCCGTCTTCTGGCAACTGGGCGAGCGCAAGCTGGCGCGGGACAAGGCCGCGAAGAGCGCCGTGTCGGGTCCGGCTGCGGCTGGAGCCACTGCTGGTTCTTCCCTGACCAACGCACCCGTCGTCCCCGCTGCGGCCACCAATGCTTCCGTGCTCGCGACCAATGCCAATGATCCGCTGCGCTTTCGCCTGAGCAATACCACGTTGACGGAGCGCCAGCTTCTGGATCGCGATCCGGCATTGCTGCTGATGAACGCGCTGGTGGATACGGTATCCCCGGTAAATCTCCCCATCCCGGCGCATCTGCGGGCGCAGGGTGATCCAGGTAGTTACGTGGTCCAGTCTCGCGGGCCGTTGACAGACGCCTTCCGGGCCGCACTCAAGCAGTCGGGAGCGGAGATCGTTTCCTACGTGCCGAACAACGCCTACCTCGTCCGCGCTTCGGCTGTCGCCGCTGCGCAACTGGCTGGCCTTCCGCAAACGCAGAAGGTGCTCCCGTGGGAACCGTATTTCAAACTGGAGGATGAACTCTTGGCTTTGGCGGTGGAGCAAAAGCCCCTGCCGGTCACGCGTCAGTTGAACGTGCTCGTGTATGCGGCGGACCGTCAGTCGGTCGAGACGTCGCTGGCGTCGATGAAGGCCGTAGTGATCGAGGCGGAGCGTTCGCCGTTCGGTGTGCAGTTGGTGGTTCGTCCGCCACTGGATTCCGTGGTGGCGCTGGCGCAATTGCCGGGCGTGCAACGGATCGAGATCAATCGACTGAAGGTTCCGGCGAATGATCAGGCGCGCACGCGCCTGCGGGTTTCCACCAACGGCCTGCTCGCTGCGCCGTCGTTCCGGGGTCTGCAAGGGCAGGGTGTCTTGGTGAACGTGAACGATACGGGCGTGGAGGGGATTCATCCGGCACTCACGGGCCGGGTGCTGGGCCTGGCAACCGATTTCGACGGGCACGGCACGCATGTCGCCGGAACCATTGCCGGCGACGGCGCGAACAGTCCCACCGGGGCAATTCCGGGTTCAATCACGAACGCCAGTTTTCGCGGCGTTGCACCCGCTGCTCAGATTTTCGCCAATACCTTGGGCAACAGCGATGCGAACATGCAGGAGAGTGCCGCCGCGACGAACGCCTTCATCTCGAACAACAGTTGGGCGTACCTCGGTGACGGCGGCTACACGCTGGCGGCGGCGAGCTGGGATGCGGCGGTGCGCGACGCGCTGCCTGGCGTGGAAGGGTCGCAGGCGTTGCTCGCGGTGTTCTCTGCTGGTAACTCCGGCGCTTCTGGAATCGATGCGCCGGCGTCAGCCAAGAACGTCATTACGGTCGGCGCGTTGGAGAATCTTCGCGGCATCACCAACTTTGTGACGGTGATCGAGTATGCCACAAGCAATCGCTTCCAGCCCTGGTTTGACACGACGGACAGCAGCAATCAGGTGGCGTCCTTTTCCAGCGTCGGGAATATCGGTCGTCATCGCGAGGGCGATTCCGGGCGGTTCAAGCCCGATGTGGTGGCCCCTGGAACGTTCGTCATTTCCGCGCGCGCGAGCACTTGGGTGCAGCCGACGAATCTTTACAGCTACGAGACGAGACGGATTCCTCTGGTTCGACTGGACCCGGATGAATTCGAAGTGTACTCGGTTTTTGTCCCACTCCACGGGGTGCAGATTGATGTCTCGTGCGATCGAAACCAGTTCACTGGACCGAATCCTTTGCCGCGGATGCCAATCTACGTTCAGGAAGGGAGCGCACCGGCGGTGCCAGGCACTTCCGTGGGTGATAATCGTGTCACCGTCGGCCCACCGCTGGCGCCGGTCCCGCCGGGAACATGGTACATCGCCGTCGAGAACAAGGGCAGCAACATCGCGCGCTTCGATGTCTCCATCAGGGTAACCATCACCAATAATCTGGGCGACGAGCCCGAGCAGTTCTTCAAGCTGAACGAGATACTGGCTCCAAACTACCGTTACGAAAGCGGCACCAGCATGGCGGCCCCTGCGGTGTCCGGTGCGCTGGCGTTGATGCAGGAGTATTTTGAAAAGCTTGGCGCCACCAACAGCCCGGCGCTCATGAAAGCGTTGCTGATCAATGGAGCGCGATCGGCGAATGACGAGTATGACTTCAACACCAGCCCGGATATCAACCGGCAGGGCTGGGGCTTGGTGAACATCACCAACAGTGTTCCTGGCACAGCGACCACGGGGCCGACCTACTCATCCACGGAACGCACGCTGACCAGCCCGACTATGGTCTGCTACGATCAGGTCTCCAGCCGCGCGCTGGCCACCGGACAGAGCTTCACCAAGACCGTCAATATTGCTGCCAACTCTCGCACGTCTCCTCTGCGCTTTTCGCTGGTCTGGACCGATCCGCCGGGCAACCCGTCGGTGGGCGTGAAGTTGGTCAATGATCTGGATCTCATTGTGACGAACCTTGCCACCAAGGAAGTTTATAGAGGCAATGCCTTCGGGCCGGGCAACCTGTTCAGTCCCTACGCCGACACCAATAACACAAACGGCCTCGTGCTGGACCGCGTCAACAACGTCGAGAACGTTTACCTGAACGGATCCTTCAGTCAGCGGTTGACCAACGCGTATTCCGTCACCGTCTCCGCCCGCCGCGTGAACGTGAACGCCGTGACGGCGCATCCTGATGGCGTCGTGCAGGACTTCGCGCTGGTCATCTCCCATGGCAACCCGCGTACGGCGACCGCGTCAGCCATCACTTTGGGCAACGAGGCGATTACTGACGCACCGCTGCCCGAGGTGACGGTCGTCACCAACGGCGTGCCGCTGTTGAACCAGCGGGCGGGCGCGAATTCGCCCTTGGTGGTGCCGGCTGGATTGGAGTTCACCAACGGCGTCCCGGCCCAATGGCATTTCTTCGTCGTCACGAATCAATTGCCGCAGTCAGACCCGCAGTTCACCAACGCCCCGATTGCCGCCGCGACGAACATTGCCTTCGCCACGTTCCTTCCGCCCAATCTTTCACGCGCCCGCACCAACCGTTCGGACATCGATCTGTATGTGTCGCTCGATCCCAGTATCACAAATCTGAATCCGGCTGCCATCGCCGCCTCACGCCGTTCCCTCAAGCGCGGCGGCACGGAGTCTGTCGTGCTCGAAGGCGTAGGGGACGCCGTGCCGGGCGCGATTTTCTATGCTGGCGTGAAGTGCGAGGACCAGCAGGCGGCGAACTTCGGCTTCTTTGCCGTCTCCAGCAGTTCGCCGTTCAGCAGCACGGATACGAACGGGAATGTGTACATGGAAGGCTATCCCTTCGGTGTGGAAATCCCGGATGGCACTCCTGCCGAGCCGCAGGCGGCGTTCATGTTCGC
>CAMCCU010000511.1 GCA_945872975.1 Pedosphaera parvula Ellin514 | reverse complement strand
TTGTCGAAGTGCTTCGAGAAACGGCCTTCGCTGCGGGCGAACATGGTGAAGTCGAAGAGCTCGCCCGTCTTCGCGTCCTTGAACCAATCCTCCTTCGGCGCGGGATTGCCCTGGAGGCTGAGACGCTCAGCGATCTTCAAGCCCTTGCGGGGATCATACATCAGCACCGGGAAGGTGCGGGTGTCCACGGCCAGCTTGCTCTGCGCCGCCGCCATGTTGTCGCCGACGCCGTGCTCGGGCTGGCACGTCGTGTAAACGCTCACCACCGCCGGGCCTTCGAACTCGTTCGCGGCCATGATCGCTTTGTAGAAGTGATTCGGCATCGCGCAACTGGTCTGTGCCACGAAGGTGTTCGGGTGCATCATGCAGATCTGCGCGAGCTCCTTGCGCCGCTCCACCTTGCCGGGGATGACTTTGCCGTGGACGGAGAACTTCGTGTTCTGGCCCATGAAGGTTGCGGTCGAGGACTGTCCGCCGGTGTTCGAGTAAACCTGCGTGTCGAGCACGAGCACCTTGACGTTCATGCCGGAAGCGAGCAGGCGGCTGAGCGATTGGAATCCGATGTCGAGCATCGCGCCGTCGCCGCCGATGACCCAAAGCTTCTTGTCCTTCCAGCCCATCTGATCCCAGCGCGCGCGGATGCCCATGGCGTCGGCGGGCGCGTTCTCGAAGAGCGAATTGGTCCACGGGACGAGATACGGATTGTAGGGATACGTGGAGGCGTAAACGGTCGAGCAGCCGGTCGAGTTCACGATGCCGATGTTCTCCTTGCCGTAAACGAAGCCCGTCGCCGCGAGCATCATGCGGAGCGCGGTGCCTTCGCCGCAGCCCATGCAGGAGCCGGCGCCGCCCACGTAGAGCAGGGAACGCTCGGCGAGCATCATGTCGCTGAGCAGCTTCTCGTTGATGTATTCCTTCGGCGTCTCGGGCATCCGCTTGTAGAAGTCCCACGTGCGCTGGAAGCGCTTGAGCGTCGGGTCATCTTTCTTGAGCATCGCGAGCGCGCCGTGATTGCCGCACGCATCGACGCACTCGGCGCAGCCCTTGCATTTGGTCGGGTCGATGAAGATGCCGAAGTAACCGGGCTCCGCGCCCTTCTTCTCGTACACGTTCCAATACTTCGTGGTCTTGCCGAACTGCTTGCGATAATGCTCGCGCTCGGCGGGGTCGGAGATTTTCTCCAGTTCGGCTTCGAGCTTCGCCTTGGGCACGACCTTGCCGAGGATCGCGGTGTCGGGACATTCGGTCACGCACTCCATGCAGCCGACGCAGTTCTCGCTGTTGAGCAGGGGAATCTCGGGCGCGATGTAGGAGAAGTCGCGCAGCACGCCGGTGCCGGCGGGGATGAACGACCGCAGGGTCGAGGTGTCGGCGGGCAGGCCGAGCTCGGCAGTGCCGTCGTTGTAAGCACCAACGATGCGTTCGTTGAAGTCCTGCACGTTGAGGACGTCGTCGGTGATGGGAACGCGATTGACGCGGTCGGTTGTCGGAGTTTCAAGCGTGGTCGACATAGTAGATTTCAGTTGGGCGGTTTCTCCGGAGATCATTTGGCAAACACCACTTCGTCCTTCGCCTTCGCGACAGGCGCGCCGTTGACGATGATTTCGTGTGGGATGGTCATCACGCTCTTCAGGCCTTCGCGGACGCACTTCAGGTTTTCCTGCACGACGTGCTCGCCGCGTTTGCCGAAGTATTTGCGGATGTATTTCTCGACGGATTCCAGCACCTGCTCGTCGCCCATGCGCGCGCGGGCGGCGAAGGGCGTGACCTTGATGAAGATGCCGACGAGGCAGACGCCTTGCATGCGCTGCTGGAGGTCGGGATCGGTCGCGATCTCTTTCGCGATCTTCACGGTGTCGAGATAGTAAACCTTCAGCCGCTTGTTGCGGATGAGCTTCTGGCCATAGGCTGGGATGTCGCGCCAGACGTTCGCCGGATCAGTCTCCGGGCTCTGGATGAACACGCTGCCCTCGGTCGCGATGCCGTCGAGCGGATTGCCGAGGTTGAAGGCGTTCACGTCGTTGAGCGGGATGAACTCGACGTAGTTCAATTCGCTGTGCGTGCGGATGTGCGCGTCGGCGACGGTGAGGTAATACGTGGTGGGCAGGCCCTTCTTCTCGGAGCCGTACTTTGGATACGCCTGCACGTGGAGGTTGAACAGCTCGCCGACGAATCCAGCGATGAGCTTGTTCGTCGTGACGCTGCCGAAGCCGCCGACGGAATGACCGCGCATCGAGAACGCGCCTTCGGGCCGCAGATCCGGATCTTCGCCATCCGTGAGCGCGAGGGAGTGTTTCACGCCGAGGACAGAGAATTCGCGAGGCTGATCGGCCTGCATGTTCTTCACGAGCGAGATGAAGTGGCCGCCGCGCACGTCGCGTGACCCGAGGCCGGCGGACGACGAGTAAATCTTCGGAATGCGCGTGATGGCCGGATACTTAAACTCGCCATTGGAGCCGCTGCTTAGGCCGGTAAGCGCATCGGCGAATGAGGCTTTGATGGCCTGGACAAGCGGGTTGGATTGCGCGAGCGGATTATCCATGCGCTCGACGACGGTGAATGCCTTGACGTTCTTGAGCGCGGCGACGAGTTGCGTGGACGGGAAGGGCGCAAAGCAGGTGACGTGGACGCAGCCAGCTTTCAGGCCGAGCTCTTCGCGCATGTAATCCGCGGCAGCTTGCGCGGTTTCCATCATGCCGCCCATGCCGACAATGGCGTATTCGGCGTCTTCCATCTTGTAGCAATCGACCATCCCGTAGCGGCGTCCGGTGTTCTTGTAGAACTCGTCCATCGCTTCCTGCACGGCGCCGGGGACCTGGTCGTAGAAATGGCGCTGGGCGATCTTGCCCTTCATGTAGGAATCCTGGTTCTGCACGACGCCGGTCATGATCGGGTTCCGCGGATCGAACAGGCAACGGAGCTTGTCGATCGGGTCGCCCATGTAGGCTTTCATGAACTCCAGCTCGGGGAGCAGGATGTTTTCGATCGTATGCGTGGTGAGGAAACCGTCCTGCACATTCATGAACGGCGTTTCGCAGGCTTCCGCAGCGCGACGGGAGATCAGGGCGAGGTCGCAGGCTTCCTGGGCGTTGCGGCCAAAGAGCATGCCCCAGCCGCAGTCGGCGACACTCATGACGTCGTCGTGACCACAGTGAACATTCAGCGAGTGCGACGTGAGCGCGCGCGCGCCGATGTGGAAGACGATGGGCAGACGTTTGCCGGAAATGGTGTAGAGCACTTCCTTCATCAGCACGAGGCCCTGGCCGGAAGTGAAGTTCGTCACGCGACCGCCCGCGAGCGCGAAGCCTTCACAGGTCGTTGCGGCGGAATGCTCGGACTCCGGCTGCACGAACGTGATGGTGTCGCCCCACAGGTTTTGTTTGCCGTCCGACACGGCCGTTTCGTAGCCGGTGCCCATCGTTGTCGAGGACGTGATGGGATACGCGCACGCGCCGTGTGTGATGTGAGTATCGACCCAAACGACGCCGCCAGCGCCGTCGGAAGTGGTGGGGATGCCGGGGTAGGGGACTTGTTTTTCCTTGTTGCTCATAACGACTTTTGCGTGTTGCGCATAGAACCGTTTCAAGAAACCAGTCGACGGAAGGGATGCTCCGAACACGACTGGTGAATGTTTGGATTGAAGCACTTCATCGGCGTGACGCAAGACATTTGCTGACATCGCCGCATTTCAGTTGGTTCGTGGAGCGCACGGCTGAACGTTGAGGGCAATGCTGGGGCCGGGCTCGTCCTTCTATACTCATCGCTCTCCCATTTTTGGCTGAATAGAGTCTTGTCTTCGGCACGGAATTGGCTTGAATAGGATGACAAATAGCCCGGTCGAATTCTCCTGAGCCTCAAGGCTTCACGACGCTTATGCTGACCATTCTCGGATCACAACCGCAACGTTCCGGTTACTGCGACGGAGTTTCGCGCAGAAACTTCCTGAAGATTGGCGCGCTGAGCCTCGGCGGGCTCTCCCTGCCGCAACTCCTCCAAGCGGAAGCCGCGTCCGGCATCAAGCGTTCGCACAAGGCGGTGATCATGATCTTTTTGCCGGGTGGACCGAGCCATCAGGACATGTTCGACCTGAAGGCGGATGCGCCGTCCGAAGT
>CAMCCU010000510.1 GCA_945872975.1 Pedosphaera parvula Ellin514 | reverse complement strand
GAACGGCTTCATCAATTCGGGCTTTCAGATTCGTTCGCAGCGCGTGCCGAACAACTCCGAGATGGCCGGCTACCAGTGCGACTTCGGTGAGCCGTCGTGGTACGGCTGCATCTACGACGAGTCCCGCCGGAACAAGCTCATGGCGCAGTCCGACATGAAGACGCTGCGGCCGGTCATCGACAAGGATGGCTGGAACGATTACGTGATTCGCGCGCAGGGATCGCGGGTCACGACGTGGATTAACGGCGTGCTGGGCGTCGATTACTACGAGCCGGACATGAGCCTCCCGAACTACGATTGGGGCAAGCTCGGCATCCAGGTTCACGGCGGCGGCAAGGCCGTGGTGCAGGTGAAGGACATTTTCATCGAGGAGCTGCCGGTCGGCAATCGCTTCATCGGCGCCCCCAAGCCGAAGGACGGCGCGAAGGCGTCGCCGCTCTTGCCCGAGGAGGAGCGCGCGTCATTCACCTTGCCGCCGGGCTTCGAGATGGAACTCGTGGTCAGCGAAGAGATGGACAAGAGCTTCGGCAAGTTCGTAGCGGTAGATTGGGATCTCCAAGGTCGGCTCTGGACGATGACGGCGCTCGAGTATCCGGTGGACGCGAACGAAAGCCCCGCGGTCGCAAAGGAGCTCTACGCCAGCCGCGCGAAGGACAAGGTACTGGTCTATGACCGCGATCCGAAGTCGCCGACCGGTTACGCTTCGAAGGCGCGGGTGTTCGCCGATGGCCTGGCGATTCCGCTCGGGATTCTTCCGTACAAGAACGGCGTCTATGTGCAGCACGGGACGGAGATTGTTTTCCTCAGTGACACCGACGGCGACGGGAAGGCGGACAAGCGCGAGGTGATGCTTAGCGGCTTTGGCGTGCAGGACTCACATCTGTTTCCGCACCAGTTCACGCGCGCGCCGGGCAACTGGATCTGGTTTGCGCAGGGCGCGTTCAACTACGGCAAGGTGAAGACCACGACTGGCAAGGAGCAGCAGTTCGACCAGACGCGCATGGCGAAGTTCCGCTACGACGGCAGCGATTTCGACATCACTTCGCAAGGCCCGTGCAACATCTGGGGCCTCGTGCTCGATGGCAACGGGCAGGCGTGGATTCAGGAGGCGAACGACTTCGGCTATCCGATGATGCCGTTTCACGAATACGCGAACTACCCCGGCTGCTCCGGCAGCACGTGGAAGAGTTACGCGCCGGAATTCCCGGGCACGGCAACGGAGTTTGCGATGGGTGGGACGGGGTTGAGCGGGCTGGCATTGGCGGATGGCAGATTAGTAATCAGTGAATCAGTAATCAGTAATCAGTCCGCCAAGCGGCGTTCCGCTGACTTACTGAATACTGATTCACTGGTCACTGGCCACTGGCCCGCTCCCTACGCCGGGCAGTTCTACATCGCGAATCCGATCACGCGGAAGATTCAGGCGATTCAGGTCACGCCGGATGGTTCGCGTTTCCGTTACCAGAAGCTGCCGGACTTCGTCCTCTCCAGCGACGAATGGTTCCGCCCGGTCGCACTGCGCACTGGCCCGGACGGCTGCCTCTACATCGTGGACTGGTACAACAAAATCATCTCGCACAACGAGGTGCCGAGGAACCATCCCGAGCGCGACAAGAAACGCGGCCGCATCTGGCGCGTGAAACACACGGGCACGAAGCCGTTCGACGTGCCGGACTTCAACATGCTCTCCGGCGACGAGCTGATCGCGAAGCTCGGCGGCCCATCTATACCGCAAAGCCACATGGCGTGGCAGGCGATCACGGATCGGCAGATGAAGGAACTCGCGCCGAAGCTACGTGGAATCCTCAATGGTGCTTGGACGGGGATGCCGCCAGACGCTTCGACCTTTATCGCGGCGCTGTGGGCGCTGGAAGGATTGAAGCTGGTTAACGCCGAAGAACTAATCGCCTTGCTTAAAGACAAGGACCGGAATGTTCGACGTGAAGCCGTGCGCGCATTTGGGGAATCAATGTGGGGCGGCACGGAGCATATACGCGTGCTCCACGATGATTCTGACCCTGAGGTGCGAACTGAGGTTGCAAAGGTTTTGGGACGCGCGTTGGACCAAGCCATACGGACATCGGGGTCGGAGGCCGATTCTACGCTCAAGGTAGTCCAAACCTTGGCTTCTATCGGAAACGCTTCCGTTTCTGCCCCAACCATGAAAAGCACTCAAAGTGGTCGGACTATCAAGACCGGCGCTGCCTATGATCGCGAATTCGAGCGGTATCTGGTCAGAATGTTTTTGGAGAAGCATCCGGTCGCGGTTGCCGCATTCCTGAAATCTGACCCAGCCAAGTCGTTACCGGCAGAGAATCGTCTGCTCGCCTCACTCGCACTCGAACCAAAAGACAGCGCGGCTCAGGTCGCGAAGCTCTTGCCCCAGCTTCAGCGCCCGCCCGGCGACGAGGAGCTTCTCCGCCTCGCGCAGTTCCCGGATGAACATGGCGTGGGCGAGGCGCTCAAGGCGATTCTACAAAAGCCGGAGACTCGTGCCGGTGCATTGGAGTCGCTGCTGCGCGTCCGCACCAAGCTCGATGCTGCCAGGCTCGCGCCGTTGCTGACCGACGCTGCGCGGCAGCTGCTGTCGCAGAACAGTCCGGCGGCGATGGATCTCGGCACGAAGCTGGCCAGCGCGTTTCAGCTGGCGGGAGTGGAATCGGAATTGGTGAAGATGCTCGAAGCGGGCTGGGGTTGGTCACCACGGGAAGGCGCGAACCAGACCGCGATTCTTCAGCCGCAATCGCTCGCGGCGCTCCGGGCTTTGCGAGACTTGAAATCCGATCGCGTGATCATGTTCGCGAAGCTCGCCGAGAAAGGGGAGCCAGCAGTGCAGGATGCAGCGGTCGCGGCGCTGGCGGCCTCGCGCGATGCGAAGGGGCCCCAGCAGCTCGCCAGCGTGTATCCGTCGTTGACCGGAACGTCACGCAAAACGGCGCTCGCCGGACTTTCGGGCACCAGGCCCGGCGCGCAGGCGCTCGTGAAGGCGGTCCGTGCCGGAAGCATTGCGAAGGACGAGATCGATGGCGCGACGTTCGACAAGCTTCAGGCGGTGCTGGGCGATGACGCGGATCTCGCGGCGTTGATGCAGGAGATGGCGTCGCTCTTCCGCCCGGTGCTCCGGCTCAACGGCGAGGACAACGCGTGGGCGGAAACGGGGCTCTCGCTCGACGGCCCGTTCACGGTGGAGACGTGGGTGAAGCTCGACGCGGGCATCGACAACAGTGACGGCATCCTCGGCTCGGCCGGGGCGCTGGACATGAATTTCTTCGGCAGCCAGTTCCGCGTGTGGGTCGGCGGCGGCGTGCACGACGCCATCGTGGCGAAGAAGAAGACGGTGGCGGACGTTTGGACGCATCTTGCCGTGACGCGCGATGCGAAGGGGATGTTCCGCATCTACCAGAACGGCGAACTCGATGGCGCGGACTCCAAGCCGGTGACGCAGAAGTTCGAAAATGTGCGTATCGGCTGGAACGCGCCCGCAAAGGGGACGGCGGGCTGGATGAGCGAGTTCCGCATCTGGAATCGCGAGCGCAGCGCATCGGAGATCCGCGCGGATTTTGATCGGAGCTTTGCGGCGGGAGAGAAGCCAGCTGGACTGATGGGGGTGTTCACCGGGAATCAATGGGGCAAGCTGCATGGCGGTGCGATGGTGCAGAGGACGCAGGATTTCCCGCCGCTGCTCACGCCAGTCGAGGCGCAGGCGCTGGCGGCGAAGTTCGCGAAGTTCCACACGCTGGCGGAGCAGCCGGGCGATCTGGCGAATGGCAAGGTGATGTTCACGACGGTTTGCCAGCAGTGCCACAGCGTCGGGGGACAGGGCGGGCAAGTAGGACCGGTCTTGAACGGCGCGGGCGCGCTGGGCGTCGAGTCGTTGCTTCGTAATCTGCTCACGCCGAACGCGGCGATGGAGCCGGGCTATCGCGTGTTCCGCGTGGAGCTGCGGGATGGCGACGTGCTGGATGGAATCCGCGTCTCCGAAGACAAGGACGCCATCGTGCTGCGTCGTCCGAACATGGCGGACACGCGCATCGCGCAGAAGGATGTGCGCAAGGCGGGCTTCACGAAGTCGAGCATGATGCCGGAAGGTTTGCTGGATGCGTTGAAGCCGCAGGAT
>CAMCCU010000509.1 GCA_945872975.1 Pedosphaera parvula Ellin514 | reverse complement strand
CGGTTTGCTAAACCGTTATACGGGTTAAACCGTATCGGGGGTTCGAATCCCCCTCTCTCCGCCAACTCCCAGTAATTCAGCTCACTGGGAAGAGGCATCAGGCTCATCGTTATCTTCGGCGGAATAGGAGCAGGGACACGGGCTGTTCTTTGTCCTCCCGAAATAACGTCCCTACAAGCATTCCCCGCCTTGCGGCTATTCCACCGAATACACGAGGAACATCTGCCACTCGGTTGGCGATCACGGGATGTAAAAAATTCCTTCGTCATGCCTCGCGCAGTTGCCTACCTTGGCGCCGTGTCGATTGAACGACCCTGGAAACCTGATGCCGTGCTGATGCTGTGCGCGGGGCTGATGATCAGCCTCTCACTCGGCACTTTCGCGAGCATCGCTTTGAAGGCCGCGATGTCGGACCTGCCGGACGCACAGCAGAAGTTCGCCAGCTTTCTCCTCAGCACGGCGAGCTTCCAGGTGGTCGGCCTCATTCTCACCCATTACTTCCTCAAGGTGCATGAGATCACTTGGGGAGAATTCCTCGGTCTTAGTGATCGCAAGGCAGGACGAGCCATCCGGATCGCGGTCGCCGTCACAGTAATCGCGCTGCCGCTCACGCTTGGCCTCAACAGCCTGTCCGAATTCGTCCTCACCAAACTACAGGGCAAAGCTGCGATCCAGCCCACCATGCAGATTCTGGCGGGGACGGACAACTTCACTCAACGCGTCATCTTTGGGTTTGCCGCCATCCTGCTCGCTCCATTGATCGAAGAGATTCTGTTCCGCGGGATTCTCTACCGCACCGGCCAGCAGATGGGTTATCCACGGCTGGCACTCTACGGCACATCGTTCGTGTTCGCCGCCATTCACGGGAGCCTGATGACGATGCTGCCCTTGACCGTGCTCGCAATCATCCTGGCGAAACTTTACGACCACACGAACCGCCTTATCGCGCCCATCCTCGCCCATTCCCTCTTCAACGCCGTGAACTTCTTCGCGTATCTAAATCGCGACGAACTCATGCGATGGTTCGAAAGCCTTAAGTAGCCCACCCCAGATGAACGAACTGGAACTCATCCAACTCCTCACGCGCAACCTGCCGACCAACGACAGCGTCGTCACCGGCGCCGGCGATGACTGCGCCGTCCTCGACCTCGGCATTCCCGAACGCTTCCTTCTCTTCAAGACCGACGCCATCGTCGAAGGCATCCACTTCACCCGGGAAACTCCGCCGGAAAAAATCGGCCGCAAGGTGCTCGCCCGTTGCCTGAGCGACATCGCTGCAATGGCCGGAAGCGCGAGCGCAGCCCTCGTCACGATTGCCTTGCCCAAGGAATTCGATCCCGAGTTCGTGAAGAGCATCTACACCGGTTTGAACGCTCTGGCGCAACGCTTCGGCGTCGCCATCGTCGGCGGTGAGACCACCACGAATCCAGAGCGCATCCTCATCTCCATCGCGCTACTCGGCACCGTCGCGAAGGAGAAGTGCATTCGCCGTCACGGCTCGAAACCGGGCGACGCCATCTTCGTCACGGGTCATCTCGGCGGCTCCATCGAGGGACATCACCTCGACTTCGAACCCCGGCTCGCCGAAGCCCGCTGGCTGGCGGACCACTTCACTCCGACCTCTATGATCGATCTGAGCGATGGCCTCGCCGGCGACCTTCGCCATTTACTGGAGCGCGACCAGCTCGGCGCTGAGTTGCTCAAGACCGCCATCCCGATCAGCCGCGTCGCCAAGTTAAAGGCCAAAGCGGAATCACCGGCAAAGCCACCGCTGCTCGCGGCGCTGACAGATGGCGAAGATTTCGAATTGCTCTTCACCGTTCCCAGCCGCGTTGCCGTAAGCCTCCTCGACGGCTGGCGGAAACAGTTTCCCGACGTGGCGTTGACCTGCATTGGCAAGATCTCTGCAACTCCGGGCGTGAGGCTCCGCGACAAGGACGGCTACAAGCCCATGCCTGCTCATGGTTACGTTCACTTCGCATAACGCAGACGAGACCGCCGCGCTCGGCGAGGAATGGGGACGCGCCGCACAGCCCGGCTGGGTGATCGGACTCTCCGGCGATCTTGGCGCAGGAAAGACGCAATTGATCAAAGGATTCGCGCGCGGTCTCGGCATCGCGGCGCGCATCCAGTCCCCGACCTTCGCGCTCGTCAATGAGCATCAGGATGGGCGTCTGCCATTTGCGCACATCGATCTCTATCGCCTCGATACGCCGGAGCAAATCATCGGCGCAGGCTTGGAGGAATACTTCCAGCGACCCGACGGAATCACCGTGGTGGAATGGTGCGAACGCTGGCCGGACTTCCGCCATCCCTCGGCGGCGAGCGCCGGTGCCGGCGGTTTTCGCCGCGTCCACATCGAGCAGACGAGCGACACGGATCGCCAGATAACTTATGAAGATTTTGGCGGTTGAATTCTCGTCCGACCAGCGCAGCGTCGCGATCCTGAACGGCAGCGATGTGCTCGGGCGTGCGGAGGAAACCGGCGGACGCACCGCGCGAGCCTTCGGGCTCATCGAACGCGCGCTGTCTGAAGCAAAGCTTGAGCGCGAAGCCATCGAGTGCATCGCGGTGGGAATCGGGCCCGGCTCCTACGCCGGCATTCGCGCCAGCATCGCCCTGGCTCAAGGATGGCAACTGGCGCGCGGCATCCGACTGCTCGGAATCAGCAGCGTGGAATGTCTGGCCGCGCAGGCGCTGGCCGCAGGAATCACCGGACCCATCACCATCGCCATCGACGCGCAGCGGAACGAATTCTACTGCGCCTCCTACGAGCTCACTTCGCAGCAATGCACTTTGACTTCGTCGTTGCGCCTCGCCTCGTTGGATGATGCGCTCGCTCACGCATCGCGCAGCCAGATGATCGTGTGGCCGAATTTGCAGCAGCGCTTCCCGCAGAGCCGCGTGCTCCTGCCCGATGCGGCGATGCTCGGCCGGATCGCCGCCACGCGAACGGACTTCATCAACGGTGCCGCGCTGGAACCAATTTACCTCCGCGAGACGACCTTCGTGAAAGCGCCGCCACCACGCGTCATCCCTGCTCTTTGATTCGTCGCCATAAACCCTGTGAACACCTCTCACCGCTGCTGGGCCGAAGTCGATTTGAACGCGTTGCGCGGGAACCTCGCCTGGCTTCGTCACCGCGTGGGATCCGACGTCAAGATTCTAACCGTCGTCAAAGCCGACGCGTATGGACACGGCTTGAAACAGATCGCCGCGCTCCTAATGCAGAGCGGGACGGACATCTTCGGCGTGGCGAATCTCGCCGAAGCCCATGCCGTTCGCAGCGTCGGGAAAGGCTGGCCGGTTCTGATGCTGGGCGCGCTGCTGCCGGATGAAATCGAAACGGCCGTGCGCGATGGCGTCCGCCCTACCCTCTCGTCGATCGAGGAAGCCACCAACATCAACTCCGCTGCGCTGCGACTGAAGAAGCTGGTCGCAGTTCACCTCAAAGTGGACACGGGCATGGGACGTCTCGGCATCGGTTTTCGAGGTGCCATGAAACTGATCCACGAAGTGCAAAAGCTACCGGGGCTTTCCCTGGAAGGTCTCTACACGCACTACGCCTCGGCTGAGGACGATGCCGCCTTCTCGCAACAGCAAGCCACGGCGTTTCAGAAGGTCATGCAGGCTGCGGCCAAGGCCGGAATTCACATCCCCCTGATTCACGCCAACAATAGCGCGGCGCTGCTGAATCAACCCGACACGACGTTCAACCTCGTGCGTCCAGGACTGCTGGTTTACGGGATTCTGCCAGAGGGAAAACGCGCAGATGTTTCGGCGTTGCGGAAGTTCTTCCAGCCCGCGCTCTCGTGGAAGTGCCGAGTCGGATTCGTGAAGGAGATTCCCAAAGGCACCTCGCTGAGTTACGGGCGGACGTTCATCGCGCCGCGCAAGATGCGGGTGGCGACGCTGACCGCAGGCTACGGCGATGGCTATCTCCGTGCCGGAAGCAATCGCGCCGAGGTGTTGATTCAGGGCAAGAGATGCCGTGTCGTTGGCCGCATCACGATGGACCAGACGCTCGTTGACGTGTCGAAGGTCAGCGCCGTGAAGCCTGGGGATGAAGCGGTCTTGATCGGCGCTCAAGGCAAGGACGCCATCACTGCGACCGAGCT
>CAMCCU010000508.1 GCA_945872975.1 Pedosphaera parvula Ellin514 | reverse complement strand
TCACGGACCGGATCGAATCGGGATCGGCACGGCGCCGCCGTTGCGCGGCTTGCGCCATCGCCTGAAGGACGCCGACGTGCTGGCGGTGATGAAGACGGGGCGCAACCTGATGCCGCCTGCGCCGCCAATGACGGACGCGGAGCAGAAGGAGTTGCTCGATTTCATCTTCCTGCGCGACCGTGTCCAACCGTCCAGCAACGCGAAACCGTCCCGCCCCGCCTACACCTACAACGGCTACCCGAAGCTGCTCGACCACGAGAATTATCCCGGGAACAAACCGCAATGGGGCACGCTCAACTGCATCGACTTAAACACCGGCAATCTCCGCTGGAAAGTTCCGCTGGGCGAGTATCCCGAACTCACCGCGCAGGGCATTCCCAAGACCGGCACCGAGAATTTCGGCGGTGCGATGGTGACGGCGGGCGGACTCGTCTTCTGTTCCGGCACCCGCGACAACCTGATTCGCGCCTTCGATGTGAAGACCGGCGAGGAACTGTGGTCGCACCGACTGCCGTTTCACGGCACTGCGCCGCCGGCAACTTATGCAGTGGATGGACGTCAGTTCGTGGTCATCGCCGCGACGGGCGGCGGCAAACTCGGTGGACCGGCGGGCGACAGTTGGATGGCGTTTGCGTTGCACGAGCCCGAGGAGCGCGAATAGTGGCCTGAATCCCCTGATTCCCGCCCAGACTTGCACACCTACACAGGTTCGTCATTCTTCGGAACGCCATCTCGGCGACGCAAAACTGATGAAGGCAATTCTCGTTACCCACTTATGAACGCCCTTGTGCTGATGGTCGTATTGTCCTGCGCCATTCGTCCGCGAACTGTGGTCACTTCGGCCGCGGTCCTCCTGTCTGCTTCGATCGCGGCCTTGGCCGCCGAACCGGTGACCTTCCATTCGCGGTCCCGCGTGCGAGCCGCAAACGACACGAACCAGGTCGAGGTCGTCGAGAAGCAGGTGCAATGGGATCCCTCCCGGACCGCTGTGGTGATCTGCGACATGTGGGATAAACATCATTGCCCGGATGCGACCGAGCGCGTGGGCGAAATGGCGCCCCGGATGAACGAGGTGCTGAAAGCCGCCCGCGCCAGGGGAATGCTCATCATTCACTGTCCCAGCGACACCATGGGATTCTACAAGGATCATCCCGGCCGCAGGCTCGCCCAGGCCGCGCCCAAGGCCGAAACGAAAGTTCCCCTGCAGGGCTGGTGCTCGCTCAATGGCGTCAAGGAACCGCCTTTGCCCATCGATGACTCGGACGGCGGCTGCGACGGTTGCCCGGAATGCCCCGGGTATGGCGCGTGGAAGCGGCAGCATCCCGCCTTGGAAATCATGGACGGCGATGCCATTACCGATTCCGCCGAGGCGTTCTATCTCATGCGCCAGCGCGGCATCACCAATGTCGTCATCATGGGCGTGCACATCAACATGTGCGTGCTCGGCCGCTCCTTCGCCATCCGGCAAATGGTCGCCCAGGGACAAAACGTCCTGCTGGTTCGGGACCTGACCGACTCGATGTACAACCATCGGATGCGTCCCTACGTGTCGCACTTTCGCGGCACGGAGCTGGTCGTGGAACACATCGAGCAATACTGGTGTCCCAGCATCACCAGCGTGGATTTCCTGGGCGGCAAACCGTTCCGGTTCCAAGGCGACGTCAAGAAACGGATCGCGCTGATCATTGGCGAGAACGAGTATTCGACTTGGGAAACACTGCCGGAGTTTGCCCGAAAGGAACTCGAGTGGCGCGGTTATCAAGTGTCGACCGTGGCGGCCTCGCCCAAGGACGGCGATCCGGATTTCCAGAACTACGAGGCGATTCGCGACGCGGATCTGGTCATCGTGAGCGTCCGCCGACGCACGCCGCCCAAAGCGATGATGGATCTGCTGCGCGCCCATGTGGCCGCGGGCAAACCGGTCGTCGGTCTGCGCACGGCCAGTCATGCGTTTCAGGCGACACCGGCCAGCGCGGACTTCGCGGCGTGGAACGGTTTTGATGTGGAGGTGCTCGGCGGGCGCTACGAAGGTCACTACAACAACAAGCCGCCGGTGGCCCCGCACAGCTTGATCGAAGGCGTCCGGTCCAACGCGGCTCATCTCGTTCTCACCGGGGTGAAGGCGGCTCCGTTCCGCGTGACCTCGCACCTCTACAAGAACCGCCACCTCGCTCCGGCGGTGGTCCCTCTCCTGCAGGGACGCGTCGAAGGTCAGGATGCCTTGGAACCGGTGGCCTGGGTGAATCCCGGTCCGGATCGGCGCGTGTTTTACACCTCACTCGGAAACGAGGATGACTTCAAGCTGCCCGCCTTCCGCCGCCTGTTGCTCAACGGCATCCTGTGGTGCCTCCATGATCCCGTCCCGCCCGCTGCGTTTGAGATGGCGGCCGCGTCCACGAAAACTCCCAGCCCGCCGCCAACCGCTCCCGCTGCCGCACCCGCACCGGCTTCAGCACCGGCTCCGGCTCCTGTCGCCGCTCCGGCACGGGCGTCAGCGCCGACCGCTCCTCCAGCGCCGACCCTGGACTTGCCGCAGGAGACCAAAGCTCCCGCCCTGAGTCCCAAGGAGGCGATGGCGCATTTCCAAGTCGCCGACGATCTGGAGTGGGAACAGGTCCTGGCCGAACCACAGATCTCCCAGCCCGTCTTTCTCAATTTCGATGAACGCGGACGCCTGTGGGTGGTGGAGTATCGGCAGTATCCCTGGCCGGCGGGATTGAAAATGGTCAGCCGCGACAGCGTCTGGCGCGCGGTGTATGACCGGGTGCCGCCCCCGCCGCCGAACCATTTCAAAGGCGCTGACCGGATCACCATTCACGAGGACTCGGATGGCGATGGGACTTTCGATCGCCATAAGACCTTCGTCGACGGTCTCAACATCGCCACGGCGGTAGAACGGGGACGCGGCGGAGTTTGGGTCTTGAATCCGCCTTACCTGCTCTTCTATCCAGATGCCAACAACGACGATGTGCCGGACGGCGATCCGGAAGTGCGGTTGTCTGGTTTCGGTCTGGAAGACACGCACAGCGTGGCGAACTCGCTGCGCTGGGGGCCCGACGGATGGCTCTATGCGGCCCAGGGCAGCACCGTTACCGCCAACATCGTGGTTGCCGGAGCTGAGGGGAAGCCAAAGAACGCGACGCCGATCTACTCACAGGGACAGAACATCTGGCGCTATCACCCGGAGAAACGGATTTACGAGGTCTTCTCCGAGGGCGGCGGCAACGCGTTCAGCTGCGAGATCGACAGTCAGGGACGAATTTTCTCCGGGCACAATGGAGGTGACACCCGCGGGTTCCACTATGTGCAAGGTGGTTACCTGCAAAAAGGTTTTGAGAAGCACGGCCCTCTCTCCAATCCCTATGCCTATGGCTACTTCCCGGCCATGGCGCACGGCAGCGAACCGCGTTTCACCCACAATTTCATCATTTACGATCATGGGGCGTTGCCCACGCCCTACATCGGCAAACTGTTCGGGGTCGAACCCATGCAAGGCCGGGTCGTGCAAAGCGACGTTATTCCCGACCGATCCACCTTTCGCACCCGCGACGTTTCCCGTCCCGTGACGAGCGCCGATCGCTGGTTTCGGCCGGTGGACATCAAGGTCGGCCCGGACGGCGCCATCTACGTTTGCGATTGGTATGACCAACAGGTGAACCACTATCGCAATCACGAAGGCAAGATGGACACCAACAACGGCCGGATCTACCGGCTGAAGGGCAAAGGGGCGCCTTCACAACGAATGGACGACCTCTCTCGACTCACCTCGACCCAGTTGCTGGAGCGACTCAATCATCCCAACCGCTGGATGCGCCAGACGACGCTGCGCCTGTTGGGCGACCGGCGCGAATCTTCACTCGTTCCCACTCTTTCCGCCGCACTCCCACGCAGCTCCGGTCAAATCGCCCTAGAAACCCTGTGGGCCTTGAACCTCTCCGGTGGCTTGACCGAGGTTGAAGCCCGTCGTGCCCTCGATCATTCCGATCCGTTCGTTCGGCTCTGGACGGTGCGATTGCTGGGTGATGGAGCGAGCGTTTCGGCGGCAGCTGCCCAGAAACTCGCTGCGCTGGCCGCCAAAGAACCGAACCTGGAAGTGCGAAATCAGCTCGCCGCCACGGCCAAACGATTGCCGGCC